>QKDJ01000199.1 GCA_003252145.1 Azovibrio restrictus | reverse complement strand
GTCATGCGAGCAGCCAGGGGGGCAGGAATGGCTTCCAGAACGACCATGGTGGCTCCGGCTTGCTCAATGGCCTGGGCTTCGTCCAGAAGTCGTTGGGCTGCCGCCTCGTCTCGCCCTTGCACCCGGTAGCCGCCCAGTTGGTTGACGGATTGGGGGGTCAGGCCAATGTGGCCGCAGACGGGGATGCCGCGACTGGTCAGAAAAGCAATGGTTTCCACCATTTCCAATCCCCCTTCAATCTTCACCATCTGGGCTCCGGCAGCCATGAGTTTGGCGGCGTTGCGGAAGGTGTCCTCAGGGCTGATTTGGGAGGTGCCGAAGGGCATGTCGGTGACCACCAGAGCGCGCTGGGAGCCTCGAGCAACCGCAGCGGTGTGATAGGCCATGTGTTCCAGGGTGACGGCCAGGGTGGAGTCCAGACCCTGGAGCACCATACCCAGGGAGTCTCCGATCAGGAGAACATCCACGCCCTGAGCGTCCAGCAATTGGGCAAAGCTGGCGTCGTAGCAGGTCAGAACGGTGATCTTGTCTCCTGTCTGGCGCATCTTGGCCAGGTCCAGGTGTGTCAGGCGACGGGTCGAGCTCTGGGCAGACATGGGCTTCCTTGAAGGATCGGGGGCGATATCCTAGCAGTGAAAACGGATTAGTGCTCCATGCAGAGAATATCTGGATTGCTGGCGCCGGATTGGGCCATGCGCTCAAGGCAGTCCAGCACATCCATGCTGGCGGCTTCCATACGGGCCACGCACTCAGCGCCCCCTTGGAAATCGCCACTGTAAAGCTTTTCTACGGCTTCGCGGCCATACTGATGCACGGCCATGTGAGGCTTCTCCATGGCGATATAGCCATCCAGGCGGGAGAAGCACTGTTTGCCTTCCCCCTCGTAGTACCACTTGCCCAGACGGCACATGCAATGGTTGGCAAAGTCATCGGGACATTTTTCGGAGACACCGATGAATACCTTGTAGATTTCGAATTTGAAGACCAGATGGTCCATCTTGGCCAGTTCGGTGAAACTGCGCAGGGCAGCGACAGCGATGGCGAATTCCATCTTGCGGGAGGTGCCGATGATGCCCTCAATGCGATCAGCGGCTTCCGCACCGATGCTGCCGAAGTCGGCAGACATATGGGCCAAATTCTCCATGCTGGAGTGGGCATTGCTGGTATCCCGCTGGATGGAATTGACCAGATTGGAGATGTCGCTGGTGGCCTTGCTGGTCCGTTCAGCCAGTTTGCGCACTTCATCGGCCACTACAGCAAAACCACGGCCGGCTTCACCGGCCCGGGCTGCTTCGATGGCGGCGTTCAGAGCCAACAGGTTGGTCTGGTCCGCAATTTCCTTGATCAGAGAAAGAATGCTGCCGATCTGATCCGTACTGGTGTTGAGCCCGTCCACGATGGTCATGGTGGCGCGGGATTCCTGGGCCAGCAGGTTCAGGTCGGTACTGATTTTGTGCATTACATCCCTGCTGGCGGCAGAGGCGCTGGCCGCATTCACGGCCTCACTCTTTTCTTCCTTGAGCTCACCTGCCAGGGTCGCCAGGGTTTGTTGGGATACGCCCAGACTGCTACCAAAGTTTTCCAGATTCTTGAGGAGATGTTCCCAACCCTGGGTGACACACAAGGCTGAACTGCAGCGGTTTTCCGCATCCTGAAGTTGCTGCTCCAGATCATGAACCCGCAGGGTCAATGCATTGTTTTCCTGTTCCAGGCCAGCAATTCTTGCCAGGGCCATTGTGTCTTGGCGGGGGGCGAACAAGCCGAACATATCTCGGTATCCTTGTATGTATTTTGTATTAGGGCGGGATTATGCCCTAAAGATGAAATAAACCGCCCCCAGCAGGCATAGGGCAGCCCACAAATAGTCCAGTTTCAGGGGCTGTTGCATGTAAATCACGGCAAAGGGCACGAAAACCGACAGGGTGATGACTTCCTGCAGGATTTTCAGTTGAGGCAGGCTCAGGCTGGTGTGGCCAATGCGATTGGCGGGAACCTGCAGCAGGTATTCGAACAGGGCGATGCTCCAGGAGAGCAGGGCGGCGATCCACCAGGGGCGATCGGCCAGATGTTTCAGATGCCCGTACCAGGCAAAGGTCATGAAAAGATTGGAGAGGACCAGTAGCCCTGTGGTTTGCCAGAAGATGCTGCTGTTCAGCATGGGATGCGCCGAATGCCCTGGTTGGCTACGGCGGGCAACCAGGCCGAGACGCTGCCCCGGCCCGGCAGGGGCAAATCGGGGGCGATTTCGGCCAGGGGCACCAGGACGAAGGCCCGTAAATGCATGCGGGGATGAGGCAGGGTCAGGCGGGGGGTCTGCAGGACTGCATCCCCATACAACAGGATGTCCAGATCCAGAGGACGGGGGGCGTTGGCTATGGTGCGCACTCGTCCCTGGTCCTGCTCAAGGGCCAGCAGGGCCTCCAGCAGAGCTACGGGCGGCAGGCGAGTTTCCACGGAAGCCACGGCATTGACGAAATCCGGTTGCTCCAACAAGCCCACGGGGGCGGTCAGATAGAGGGATGAGGTCTTGAGGAGTCGGGTTTCCGGGAGTTGGTCCAGGGCGGCCATGGCAGCCCGGACCGCTTCCTGGAGCTCGCCCAGGTTGGCGCCCAGGGCGATATAAGCTACCACCGGGGAGGCCGCTACCGGGGCCGCAGGGGCGGGACTCATTCCTGGTCGTCGGAGGGAGAGGGGGCTGCTTCCCCGTCCTGGCGGGGCTTGCGCCGGCGCCGACGCTTTTTCTTGGGGCCCTGGTCGGGCATGAGCATGCTGGAGCGGCCTTCACCTTCCGCATTCTGGAAGTCGGTCCACCACTGGGCGATTTCTTCGTCCAGTTCTCCGGCCTTGGCACGCAGGCAGAGGAAGTCGTAGGCGGCCCGGAAGCGAGGATGCTCCAGCACACCGAAGGGGCGTTTGCCCGAGCGCTGTTCGAAACGGGGCTGCAGAGCCCAGATTTCCTTGATGTCTCCGGCGATGCGGCGGGTGATGGCCAGCTTCTCGCCCTGGACATTGAGCACTTCTTCCATGGCCTGGTGCAGGGCGGGAATGGAGGATTCGCCGCTGCTCTTGATGCGTTCCCAGGCGCCCAGCACTTCATGCCAGAGCAGGGTGGCAAACAGGAAGCTGGGGGAGGAGGTCTTGCCCCGGCGGATACGTTCATCCGTGTCGGCCAGGGAGAGCATGACGAATTTCTCGCCCATGGGCTGTTCCAGGATCACATCCAGCATGGGCAGCACACCGTGATGCAGGCCTTCGGCCCGCAGCTGCTGCAGGCATTTGACCGCGTGGCCGCTGGTGAGCAGCTTGAGCATTTCGTCGAACAGGCGGGCGGCGGGCACGTTTTCCAGAAGTTCGGCCATTTCCCGGATGGGGTGACGGGCTTCCGGGTCGATGGTCAGGCCCAGTTTGGCGGCCAGACGTATGGCCCGCAGCATGCGTACCGGGTCTTCCCGATAACGCACCTTGGGTTCGCCGATCATGCGCAGGGTTTTCTGCTTCAGGTCGGCGACACCGTGGTGATAGTCGTGAATCTGTTCCGTAGCCGGATCGAAATACAGGGCATTGACGGTGAAGTCCCGGCGGGCCGCATCTTCGGCCATGGATCCGAAGACGTTGTCGTGCAGCACCCGGCCGTGGGCATCGGTCTTGGCATCATTGCCCAAGGCGCCCCGGAAGGTGGTGATCTCGATGATCTCCTGGCCCATGTAGGCATGCACGATCTGGAAGCGGCGGCCGATGATGCGGGAGCGGCGGAAGCAGCGCTTGGCCTCTTCCGGCGTGGCATCCGTGGCCACGTCAAAGTCCTTGGGCTTGGCACCGACCAGCAGGTCACGCACGGCGCCGCCCACCACATAGGCCTTGAAGCCGTGGCTGTGCAGGGTCTCGCATACCCGGCGGCTGCCGGAGCTGATCTGATCCCGGCTGATGCCGTGGCTGGAACGGGGAATGATGGCGGCTTGCTGCTTGCCCGGTGCATTCTTTGCACCCTTCACACCCTTTGCGGATGCGGGTTTCGCTGCAGTCTTGGCGCTGCCGAGTTTCAGAACCCGGCTGATGAATTTGCGGATCATCCGTGAGTCAATCTGGAAAGGACGCAATCATACTGCATTAATTACGCAGGCTGATGATTTCCCAGCCCTTTGTCTCGGCCACCTGGCGTAGCTTGTCGTCCGGGTCCACGGCCACGGGTTTGCTGACGCGTTCCAGCAGGGGCAGGTCGTTGTGGGAGTCGCTGTAGAACCAGCTCTGCTCAAAACTGCCCCACCAGAGGCCCTGGGACTCCAGCCAGTCTTCCACCCGGGTGATTTTGCCCCCCTGGAAGGAGGGGGTGCCCCGGGGCAGGCCGTTGAACTGGCCCTGTTCGCAGGCGGGAATAGTGGCGATCAGGTGGGGGATGCCGAATTCCCGGGCCACGGGGCCGGTGACAAAACTGTTGGTGGCGGTGACCAGCACGCACAGGTGATTGGCATCCAGGTGTTCCTGAACCTTGGTCCGGGCCTTCTGGCTCATGATGGGGCGGATGCGGGTCGCCATGTATTCCTGGTGCCAGGCATCCAGTTCCTCTCTTTTGTGGCGGGCCAGGGGGGCCAGCTGAAAGGCGAGGAATTCATAGATATCCAGGGTGCCGGCCTTGTATTGCTCATAGAACTGGATGTTCTTGGCCTCCTGGATTTCCCGGTCCAGGATGCCCTTGCCGATCAGGAACTGGGCCCATTCGAAGTCCGAGTCCCCGGAAAGCAGGGTGTTGTCCAGGTCAAAAAGTGCGAGTTCCATAATCAGACTTCCGGTGGAGACGCCAGCACTTCCCGCAGCAGAGGCAGGGTGATGGGGCGCTTTTGTTCAAGGGAGTAGTGGTCCAGGGCCACCATCAGGGCCGAGAGGATACGCATGTCCCGGGGGGCGTGGCGCAACAGGTAATCCAGGGCTTCCTGGGGGATTTTCATGGCCCGCTCTTCCGCCTGGCGGCTCAGGGCAGCGGCCTTTTCCTCGTCGGACAGGGGCTGCAGGCGGTAAATCAGACCGTAGCCCAGGCGGGTGCGCAAGTCTTCCCGCAGGGACAGGTGGCTCGGTGGCTGGGCGGCGGAGGTCAGCAGACGGCCGCCTTGGGCTTGCAGCCGGTTGAAAGCATTGAAAAGGGCGATTTGTCCTGTAGCGGACAGGGCTTCCACGTGATCCACCGCCAGGTCATCCAGGTCGTCTGGTAGTTCCAGGTCCGGAGTCAGCTGGGCGTCCCGATAGACAAACCCGCAGGCTTGCAGCAGGTGGCTCTTGCCCGAGCCATCCTCCCCCCAGATCAGGAAACCCGTGCTGGCCGGGGTGTCTGCCGCCAGCCAGGCTGTGAGCGCGGCCAGGGTTTCCCCATTGCCACCGGGAACAAAGTTGTCCAGGGTGGGCAGGGTTTCCGGCAGCAGGTCGAGCAGCAACTGGCGCATGGGCGAAGCAGAAGAAGCAAAGGCCGGCATTCTACACGGGGTGCCCGGGGCTCGTTTCAGTCCAGGGGATTTCTGGCGTTCCAGTATCGATCCAGGCGGGCGGCGCTGGCCGCTTCCCGGGCGGCGCCGATGGCTCCCGTGCGCCAGCCCCGGGCAGCCCCATAAAGGGCGCGGTAATACTGGTCCGGGTCGTAGGACACCAGCAGTAAATCCACCCCCGCATCCAAGGCACGCTTGGCCGCCTGGTCGATGCCGTACTGATAGGCCGCTCCCATGTTCAGATCATCGGTGATCAGCAGCCCCTGGAAGTCCCACTGATTTCGCAGCAGATCCTGCACCAGGGGCCGGGACATGGATGCAGGAAAGCGGGCATCCACCTGGGGCAGTGTCACATGGGCCAGCATCATGGCGGCGCCCGTTTGTCGCGTCACCTGGCGAAAGGGTTGCCAGTCCATGCGCATTTGCTCGGGCGTCAGGGACAGACTGACGCGAACCAGATGGGTGTCGCCCTGCACCCGGCCCAGCCCGGGGAAGTGTTTGACGGTGGGAAGGACACCCTGTTCGGCCAGTCCTCGGCCATAGGCGCTGGCAATGCGGGCCACCAAGTCTGGTTGTGCCGAGATGGTGCGCTGGGCCAGCCGGGTATGGCGATCACGCCACTTCGGGCTTTCGTCCGGGGTCAGGTCCACCACGGGGGCAAGATTCATGTTGATGCCCAGGGCGGCCAGGGCTTGTCCTTGTTGGCGCCCATAGACTCGGGCTCGTTGGTCCAGTTGGGATGGGGTTTGCAGCAACTGGGCCAGAGGCGGCTGGGTAGGAACCAGGGGCGTCAGGTGTGCCACATGGCCTCCTTCCTGATCTGCCATGACAAACAGGGGCGGCAGTCCGGCCTTGCGGCGCAAGGCCTGTAGGGCGGCCACTTCTTTGCGTATTTCAGCCATGTCCCGGCCCTGGATATTGCGGCGCCCCAGATAGATGCCGCCAATGAGCCCCTTTTTCGCCAGAGGGGCCACGTCATCAAAGTGGCGGAATCCCACCACGAAGTGGCGCCCCATGCGTTCCATGGCGACTCCCGCCTGTAGCACCTGATATTGCTGCCAGCGAAACCAGGCTTCCTGGCCAAGGGTCGTCAAGGCTACGGCGGTCCAGGCCAGACCTCTCAGAGCGGGTTCAAGCTTCTGGCGCCAGACATTGGCCCGGTGCCAGCTCCGCAATGCCAGGAGGACACCCCCCAGGCTGACCAGCAGTAGCGCATAGGTTTCCAGGCTGCGGACACCATAGAGCAGAGGATGCTTCAAGTGCCAGGCGGTCAGGCCCGCAGCCAGGAGGAGAAAGCTGGTCAGCCCCCTGTTTCCCCAGGTGCGTGCCTGGGGACCCCAGTGTGGCAAGCGGAGCTTCACTGGTTTTCTCCAGGCTGGTTGTCATTCAGCCGATACCAGTTCAGTTTGCGGGTGCTCATCATGATGGCGCCCAGGGCCAGGAAGAGCAGCAGGCTGCCCATGAGCAGGGAGTTGTCTTCCGATTGCAGCACCCCGTAGAGCACCCCATAAAGGCCGGTAAAGCCTGCACCGAATGCCAGGGCCGGTCGCTGTCCTCCCAGTACGCCGGAGAGATAGGCTGTAATCAGGCCGATACAGGCTGTAGACGAGATGAGATAG
Source organism: Azovibrio restrictus (assembly GCA_003252145.1). Lineage (GTDB taxonomy): Bacteria > Pseudomonadota > Gammaproteobacteria > Burkholderiales > Rhodocyclaceae > Azovibrio > Azovibrio restrictus_A. The sequence goes on along the minus strand of QKDJ01000199.1, from coordinate 2,073 downwards.
GCCGCCAGGAATGGCAGGTGTTCGGACAGGGCAATGAGCAAGAGGAAGAACAGGGAGAGCGCCAGGCCGGCCAGGAGATATTGCATGGGGTGCATGGGCTGGCGGCGGAGGATTTCACCCAGGAAGAAGGCGGCAAAGGTGAGCACGATGAACAGGCTGCCGTACTTCACGGCCCGTTCCGATTGCAGGTACACATTCACCGGGTCCATGAAGCTGACTCCCAATACCTCACCCCGATAGTGGGTGTTGGAGGCATTGGCTCGCAAGGCGGCATTTAGGTCCCGAGCCAGGTGGGAAATTTCCCAGCGGGCGTCAAAACCCTGCTCGCTGACCGTCCGCTCCCGGGGCAAAAAGCGGCCCTGGAAACTGGGGTGGGGCCAGTCGGAGGACAGTTGGATGTGATTGCTCTCGGCCGTGGGCGCGATGGACATTTGCTCCGTGCCGGTCAGTTTCAAGGGGAAGGAAAAGTCCAGGCGATGGGGCTGATCCAGGGCGAGAGGTCCCAGGTCCACTTCCAGGCGCTTGCCGGGAACTGCTTGTTCCAGGATTTCGTTAGCGGCGGCCTGGAAGCGGAACCTCTGTCCGTTGATCTGGATGTCCGGATTGTTGTCCACTCCGCGTGGATCCCGGACTCCCATGACCAGTACGGCACGGGCGTCCAGCAGTTTGGCGCTGGCAGGTAATCCCAGGTGGGTGGGAATGTTGAATTGGCCAGACAGGTCCAGGTCCAGGTGATACAGACGAGCCTTGTAGATGCCACGGCTGCGGCTTTCCACGGTGGCTTTTCCGCCGATGTTCAGGGTGCTGGCAGGAAAGGGAAGCACCTCTTCCAGTACAGGCTGGCTGGTGGTGATCTGCCCGGTTGTCGGGTCCTTCACGGTTTTGGGGGTGTCTTGATAGCGATACCGTACGGCCAGTACGGGCCCCACCAGAATCTGCTCCCCGGCGGCGGTGCTGGCCACATTGTCGGCCACCTGTGCCTGGCGCAGGCTGCGATCCGAGATTTGTCCCTCGATCATGGCCAGGGGCACCATCAACAGCAGGGTCAGCAACCCCACGCTCAGCATCTTGAATAAGAGTTTCCGGTCCATTTTCTTCTCCTTCGGTCAAGTGATGCCGAGAGGATAGGAAAGGGATGTGTGGAGAGCGGAAGGCCTGGGTGAGGGGTTTGTGAAGCAGGTGTGAAGTCAGTGGTGCAGGGCGGTGGTACAGGATCAGAGGGTGGGCAGGGTCAGGGTAACCTGGGCACCGCCGCCGGGGCAGTTCTCAAACCGGGCGTCGCCCCCGTGGAGGCGGGCTACTTCCCGCACCAGGGGCAGGCCCAGCCCCGTACTCTTACGTCCCGTGGCGGGGTGCGGCAAGGAATAGAAACGGTCAAACAGCTGGGGCAGGGCATAGTCCGGCGCACCGGCGCCCTGGTCCCTGACCTGCAGCCGAATCTGCGGACCTTCCCGGCTCAGGGACAACTGTATGAGCCCTCCTTCCGGGGAAAAGTCGATGGCGTTGTCGATCAGGTTGAGCACGGCCTGTTGCAGCAAAAAGGCGTCGCCCTTGCAGGTGCAGGCTTCGTCAGCCTGAATCTGGCTACGCAGTTGGCGTTTTTCCAGGGCCGGCCCACGACTGGCCAGGGCCTGTCGGAGCAATTCCTGCAAGTCCAGGGACTGGCGCCCTTCCGGGCTTTGCAATTGCTCCACCCGGGCCAGTTGCAGCATGCGCTCGATGATGAGTTGCATCCGTTCCGCCTGTTCCTGGATCAACAGGGAAAAGCGCTGACGCTCTGCCTCGGGGGGATGTTCCTGCAGCAATTCAGCGGCGGAGGTAATGGCCGTCAGAGGGCTCTTCATCTCGTGGGCCAGGTTCTGGACATACTTTTCCACGTATTGTTTGCCCTCCAGGCGCTCACGCATGGCGGCCAGGGCGCGGGCCAGCTCCGAGAACTGCCGTCCCCCGCCCGTGGGCGGTTCCATCCGAACCCCGGAGCTGACGGCACGGGCATAGCGGATCAGCCCAAAGATGGACCAGGTCAGCCAGGCCGAAAAAACCAGACCTATGACCAGGGTGGCGGCCATCATC
>QKDJ01000177.1 GCA_003252145.1 Azovibrio restrictus | reverse complement strand
GGCGGGGGGTAAAGACGAAGCAGCCCAGGCGGGAAGGCCCAGGCTCAGGGTCAGCAGCAGGCCGCTGAAAAGGTGTTTGTGAGACATGTGTTTTCCTTGATGGGCGCCCGCCGGAGCAGGCGCCCTGGGGTCATCAGAAGGTGGCCATCTTCAGGCCCAGCTTGTAGGTGCGGCCGTAGGATTCGTACTGGACATTGCGGCTGGCGCTGCCTGCGTAGGTGTAGTACTTCTCGTCGCTCAGGTTCAGGGCTTCAAACACCAGCTGGATCTGACGGGAGAGCTGATAGCGGGCGGCGAAGTCGAACTGGGTCTGGTCATCCACATAGACGTCCTTGTCCGAGTTGGTCAGGTCCGACACTTCCAGCAGATAGCGGGACTTGTGGTTGGCGGCCACACGCAGGTTCCAGGGGCCCTTTTCATAGCCTACGGTGAGGTTGAAGGTGCGCTTGGACTGGCTGGGCAGGGGGATGTCCCGGGAAGTGCCCTGTCCCTCGATGCCGGCCCGGGAGGTGCTGAAGGTGGCATTGGCGGCCAGCAGTAGGCCGTTCCAGGGCGAGGGCAGCTGGCTGAATTTCTGGGTGTAGGCCAGTTCCAGCCCGGTGACTCGAGCCTTGTCACCGTTGGCATAGGTGATGGCTTCGTCAAAGGCGGCCCAGTCGCCGGTGCCTGCCAGGTCGGTGGTGTAGGTGAAGTTCTTGATCTGCTTGTGGAAGGCGTAGGCAGAGATCACCCCCGCGTAGCCCAGGCGTTTTTCAATGCCCAGGTCGAAATTGCGGGCCTTCATGGGCTTGAGCTCGGGATTGCCGAACTCGGCATCAGTACCGTCGATGACGGTGCCTGGAGCCAGTTGGCTGAAGCTGGGACGGACTACCGCATTGCTCCAGGCAGCCCGGATGGTGGTGGCTTCATCCAGATCACGGCGCACTTGCAGGGTGGGGAGCCAGTCGTGGTAACGGGTGCTGGACTTGATGTCGCTGTAAGTGCCGTTATCCAGCTTGGTGCCTTCGGCCTGGAAGTGGGTGCCCTCATACCGAACCCCACCCAGGATGCGCCACAGACCCACGCTGTAGGTGTTCTGGGCGTAGGCGGCGTTGATGTCCTCATGCATGGTGAAGTCATTGATCCGGGACTCTTCGTCGTCCAGGTAACCCGCAGCCGTCAGATCGCCCACGCTGTTGACCAGGGCCTTGATGGCCGAGCGGCTGATGCCGGGACCGAAGTTGCCCCAGGGGTAATTCACGCTGCCGGAGGAGTAGCCATTGTTGATGCTGGGATTGCCGAAGTCGCCCCCGTCAATTTCCCAGGCCGTCAGTTCATTGGTCTTCTTGCGGCGGCTGATCTTGCCGCCGAACTTGAGCTCGTTATCGCCGCCCCACATCTTGTAGTCGTGGCTCAGGTCGATGCGGGCATTGCGTTCCCGGTCCCGGGTCAGCTGGTCTTCCACGCTGACAGAATCCAGCTCGTAATCCGCTCCGTTGTTGATGGCCGTGCTGCCCAGCAACTGGGGTTTGCGGGTATTGCTGAAACCGGAGGTGTAAGTGGCGCCGGATTCAAAGGTGGCGGACATGCCCTTGGGGGTTTCCTGTTCCGACTGGCTCATGCCCATGGAGGCCGCCAGTTTCCAGTTCTTGCCCAGCTTCTGCTCGGTTCCCAGCACCAGGGAGAAGATGCGGTGCACCTCTTCCCGGGCCTTCAATTCCCGGGAGGCTTCTGCATCGCCCAGGGCGCCGGGGGACATGGGGTCGTCAAATTCGATGGTGTGGGCCTGGCGCACTTCGTCGTCCGCATAACGGCTGTACAGGGTGCGCAGGTAATAGGATTCACCGTCTTCAGGCCGGTAATCCAGGTTGAATATGGCCCCCTGGCGTTCCCGGGTGATGGCGTAATCCCGGCGCTCGAATTCCTCCAGCTGGTTGCCTTCCCACTTGCCGCCGGTTTCCGTGTTGTCGGAACCGAACTTGCGCTTGGCCGAGGTCAGGCCCAGGGCAATGCCCAGCTTGCCGTCCATGAACACATTGCTCCAGGCACCGGAGAAATAAGGACTGTTCTTGTCCACATTGGTGTCGTGGCTGACGCCACCCTCCAGGGAATAGAACACGCCCTTGTGATCGAAGGCGGAGATGGTCTTCACCTCGATGGTGCCGCCGATGGAGTTGGCATCCTGGTCGGGAGTCAGGGTCTTGCTCACTTCCAGGGAGCGGATCAGGCCCGAAGGCAACACATCCAGGGCCACGGCGCGGGTATCGCTTTCCGGTGAGGGCACCAGGGAGCCGTTGATGGTGACGCTGTTCAATTCGGGTCCCAGACCGCGCACCCGTACATAACGGCCTTCCCCTTGGTCCCGTTCCACGGACAGGCCGGGAATCCGCTGCAGGGCTTCGGCGGCGTTGGCATCGGGCAACTGGCCAATGGCATCCGCATGGACCACGCTGACGATATTGTCCGCGGCCTGCTGCACGTCCAGGGCGCTATCCAGACTGGCGGCCTGGCCGGTCACCAGCACTTGATCCATGACCTCTATCTGTCGTTCCTGGGCCAGCACGCTGCCGCTTACGGCGATGCTGATGGCCAGCCCCAGGGCCTTGCGACGCATGTTCCGGGGAGGGCAACCTCCCCCTGATTGGTGGTAATGCACGTTGATGCTCCCTGATTGTTCGGGAGCTTGGGTGCCCCCGTTTATGAATGAATGGGGCGCAGACTAGGGAGGGTAGATTTCAGTTCTGTGACAGGGGCTGGAACGTGTTTCGAAAAATCAATGGCTTAGCTTCGTCTTTGCCTGCGGGTGAGCTGGCGGGACTGGGGGCCCAGGGGCTCAGGGCCTGGGCTGGGGCTGCCAGGCACCTGAAGAACGGGGCGGGCGAGCCCCTTTGCCCCCTTGGGGTGAGCTAATCGAACCCCCCGGCTGCCAGAGGAGGGGATTGCAACCGAACTGTCATATTGGCTGCCTAGCATGGGCGCCTTTCCTGTTTCCTGGGCTTGCCATGCTTTTGACCTGTCGTCGCGCCTTGATGGCCATGACCCTTGCCGCCCTGGCCTTTGTCTTCCTGTATGGCAGCCTGGGGGTGTATCGACCCATGGAACAGTGGAGCTGGATGGATATCGTGGGGGAAGGGGGCACCGCCCTCATGTCCGGCTTCTGGGCCATCCTGATCCTGGGTAGCCGTCCCAGCGGGCGGGTCACTTTGCTCCTGGCCGGGGGGCTCACGGCCATCATGCTGGGCTCCTGGGTGGATTGCCTGGATGAATTCTTCGTCATTCCCAAGGACCAGTTCTGGGATAACTGGCTGGAATCCCTGCTGACCCCTGGGGGCATGCTGATCCTGACCTCGGGACTCTATTTCTGGCGCCAGGAGCAATGGTCACTCAACGAGCACATGCAGAAGCGGGAGCGCCTGTTTCGGGAGCACCGGGCCTTTGACCGGGTGACCCAGCTGGCCAATGCGGATTACCTGCGCCGCCAGTTGCAGCTGGAACAGGAGCGACATCCGGGATCGGGCGCCCTGATCCTGCTGGACCTGGACCAATTCCATCGGGTGAATCGGGAACATGGCCAGCAGGAAGGCAACCGCCTGCTCCAGGCCATCGCCCATCTGCTGTTGCTTAACCTGCGCCCGGAAGACCTGTTGTGCCGCTATGCGGGCGATCGCTACGCCATCCTGCTGCCCGAGTCCGACCTGCAGGAGGCAGCCGTCTGGGCTCGTCACATGCAGCAGAGCGTGGCCCAGCTGGCTCACCATACCCGCTCCGGTATCCGGCTGCCCATCACTGCGCGGGTCAGCTGGGGCAGTCTGGAGGAGGCGCCGGAAGCCCTGTTGAATCGACTGGATCAGGCTCTGGAGGCGGCGCCGGATTTTCTGCCTACCCACGCTGCCCTGGCCTGATGCGGTGAAGACCTATCAACTGAACAGCCGCTGCATTCCCGGCGCTTACCAGCCGGCCATGGCCCTGGAATTTGCCCGGGGCCAGGATGTGGACGTGAGCCTGTTGTTGAAGGGCATGGCCTGGGACGAACACAGCCTGCGCCAGCCGGAGGCCTTGCTGAGCCCGGCCGAACACCTGCAACTCCTGCACAATCTGGCAGTAGCCCTGCCCGGTGGAGATGGAGCTTTCCTCCTGGGCCAGGGTCTGCTGCCCGGCCACCTGGGAGCCCTCAGCCATGCCCTGCTGCAAGCGACCAATCTGGGCCAGGCCCTGGAACTGCTGCAGCGTTACCAGGCTTGGCTCAGCCCCCTGTTGGCGCCGCGCCTGATGCGCCTGGGGGACGAAACCCTGCTGTACTGGACCGACAGCTGTGCCCTGCCCCGCCAGCGGGCTTTTCTGGTGGAAATGATGATGGCGGCGGTCACCGGCATGGCCCGCTGGCTTTCCGGTCAGCGCCTGCCCTGGCGTTACACCTTCAACCGGACCCGTCCGGCCCATCCGGAGCAATACGCGGTGCATCTGGGTAGCGCCGTACAGTTCAATGCCTATCTGGATGCCATGGCCATCGACAGCCATTGGCTGGAGCAGCCCTGGCCCCGGGGCAATGGGGCCGGGGTGGAGATGGCCGTGGCTGCGGCGGAACAGGAACTGGAGGGGCAGCCCCGCCGCAGTCTGCTGACGGCCCTCCATGATCATCTGCTGGCCCATGTACGTCGCCCGCCGGGGCTGGAAGCCTGCGCGGACATGCTGGGCATGAGTCCGGCCACCCTGAAGCGGCATCTGGCCCAGCACGGTACCCACTTCCAGGCGGAACTGGATCAGGTGCGCATCCATGTGACCCTGCAACTGATCCACAACCAGGGCTACAGCAACGAACGCATCGCCGCCTATCTGGGCTTTCACGACGCCAATAACTTCCGCCGCTCCTTCAAGCGCTGGACCGGGCTGACCCCGTCCATGCTGCGCCATCAGTTGCAACCGGACGGTCTGGATTGAAGCGGGCGCCGTGCCCCATGACTCGCCCGGCCCTTCGGTAGTAAACTGCCGGCTTTCCGGATAGACCGGAATTCTTGTTTCCCGCCCCATGCTCCAGATCACCCTCAATGGCGAAGGTCGCCAGTTTCCCGAATCCGATCTCACCGTGGCCGGTTTGGTGGCCCAGTTGGGCTATGCCGGCAAGCGTATCGCCGTGGAGCGTAACGGGGAAATCGTGCCCAAGAGCCAGCATGAAAGCACCTGGCTGGCCGCCGGTGACAAGCTCGAAATCGTCGTCGCCGTGGGCGGCGGCTAAGTTTTTTCAGGACAATCTCATGGATCAACTGGTTATTGCAGGCCGGGCCTATGGCTCCCGCCTGATTGTCGGCACCGGCAAGTACAAGGATTTTGACGAAACCCGCCAGGCCATCGACGCCTCCGGTGCGGACATGGTCACCGTGGCCATCCGCCGCATGAACATCGGCCAGGACCCGAGCCAGCCCAATCTGCTGGACGCCCTGCCCCCCAGCCAGTTCACCATCCTGCCCAACACGGCGGGCTGCTTCAACGCCGAGGACGCCGTGCGCACCCTGCGTCTGGCCCGGGAGCTGCTGGACGGCCACGCCCTGGTGAAGCTGGAAGTGCTGGGAGACCCCACCACGCTGTTCCCCAACATGCCGGAAACCCTGAAGGCCGCGGAAATACTGGTGAAGGATGGCTTCCAGGTGATGGTCTACTGCGCCGACGACCCGATTCAGGCCAAGATGCTCGAAGACATGGGCTGCGCTGCCATCATGCCTTTAGCCTCCCTGATCGGTTCCGGCATGGGCATCCTGAATCCCTGGAACCTGCGCCTCATCATCGACAACGCCAAGGTGCCGGTGATCGTGGATGCGGGCGTGGGCACCGCCTCCGACGCGGCCATCGCCATGGAACTGGGTTGCGACGGGGTGTTGATGAACACCGCCATCGCCCACGCCCAGAATCCCGTGCTCATGGCCTCCGCCATGAAGAAGGCGGTTCAGGCCGGGCGCGAAGCCTTCCAGGCCGGGCGCATGCCGAGAAAGCTCTACAGCGCCGATCCCTCTTCCCCCACCACCGGTCTGATTGGTTCCTGAGCATGAGCGATATTGAACAGCCGGAAGGCGTGTACACCGAAGGCCGGGCCGGATTGGAACACGGGGAGCACGGCCACATCCGCAGTTTTGTGCGCCGGGCCGGACGCATGTCGGAAGCCCAGCAGCGGTACTACGACACCCTGCTGCCCAAGATCGGCGTGACTTACCAGAATGCGCCCCTGGACCTGGCGACCACCTTCGGCCGGACTGCCCCCAAGATTCTCGAAATCGGCTGCGGCATGGGGGAAACCACGGCTCGCATTGCCGAGGCCCATCCGGAAAATGACTACTTCGGCCTGGAAGTGCATGTGCCCGGCGTGGGTGCCCTGTGCAAGCTGATTGCCGAAAAGAATCTGACCAATCTGCGCATCGGCAACCACGATGCGGTCGAGGTGGTGCGGGACATGCTGCCCGAAGGCAGTCTGGACGGCATTCACATCTTCTTCCCCGATCCCTGGCACAAGACCCGGCACAAGAAGCGCCGCCTGATCCAGCCCGAGTTCGTGGCCCTGCTCACCTCTCGTTTGAAGCCCGGCGGCTACATCCACTGCGCCACGGACTGGGAAAACTACGCCCTGCAGATGCTCGACGTGCTGGGCCGGGAGCCCAATCTGGCCAACAGCGTGGCCAACCCTACGCCGGAAGCCCTGGCCGCTGCACTGGAAGCGGACAGCAGCGCCGGTCTGGCCGGCTTCGCTCCCAAGCCCGAATACCGGCCCCTGACCAAGTTCGAAAACCGGGGCCTGAAACTGGGCCACGGGGTCTGGGACCTGGTGTTCCGCCGCAAGGCCTGAGGCCTTCCTCACTTCTGGAATTGATCACATGTGGTTCAAGAACCTTCAGCTCTACCGTCTGCCCGCTCCCTGGAAACTGGATCTGGCCGCCCTGCTCGAACAATTGGCCCGGGGCCGTTTCGTGCCCTGCGGCAGCCAGGACCCTCTGACCCGGGGCTGGGTGCCGCCTCGGGGTGAGGAACTGGTCCATTCCGTTAACGGCCAATGGCTGCTGATGCTGGCGGTGGAACAGCGGCTGCTGCCTTCTTCCGTGGTCAATCAGGAAGTCCAGGAACGGGCCGGGAAGATTGCCGCAGAACAGGGCTACCCCCCGGGCCGCAAGGCCCTGCGGGAATTGAAGGATAGGGTCACGGAAGAATTCCTGCCCCGGGCTTTCACCCACCGGCGCAAGACACCCCTGTGGATCGACCCGGTGAACGGTTGGCTGGGGGTGGACGCCACCAGCCTGACCAAGGCGGAAGAGGTTCTGGAACACCTGCGCCAGTGCCTGGATGAATTCCCCCTGGCCCTGGTGCAGACCCAGATGTCCCCCACTGCCGCCATGGCCGACTGGCTGGCGGGCGGCGATGCCCCCTCCGGTTTCACCGTGGACCGGGATTGCGAACTGAAGTCCGTGGATGAGGAAAAGGCGGCTGTGGCCTACAAGCGCCACCCCCTGGGTGACGAGGTGGCCGACGAGATCAAGGCCCATCTGGTGGCGGGCAAGCTGCCCACCCGCCTGGCCCTGACCTGGGATGACCGGATTTCCTTCGTGCTTACCGAAAAGGGTGAAATCAAGCGCCTGGCCTTCCTGGATGTCTTGAAGGAAGACGTGGACGGCATCGAAAACGCGGAAGAAATTTTCGATGCGGAACTCACCCTGATGACCGGCGAATTCGCCCGCTTCATCCCCGCCCTGCTGGAAGCCCTGGGGGGCGAGCGGGCGGCAGAGTCGGACGGTGCCGTAGCCCAGCCTTCAGGTGAAGCCTCACCTAAGACAGCGGATTCGGCGGGCGATCCCCCGTTTTGAGTTCGGCCAACCAGTCTTCGACCAGGGCCAGCGCCTGGTCGAAGGCGTAATCCTGAATGGCCCGGTCCAGTTCCTGGGCCCGGACTCCCAGACCTTCACCACCGGCCCGGCGCAGGGTATTCCAGGCCTCCTGGCTACCCATGTCGTCCGTGCTCAGTAGTGCCCGTAGTTCCAACAGCCCCTGTTCCAGTTGCATCTGATCGAGCATCCCGGCCACTTTTTGCGCCGGGGCTTCCAGGTTGGCGATAGCGGGACAACTTTCGCCTAGTTCCTTTTCCAGATCGCCGATCAGGGCCAGGATTTCCTGATCCGGGTGATGGCCCCTCAGGGCGCGGGTCAGCTGGTCGGAGATTTGCTGGATACGGTTCAATCCCAAGGTGCCGCTCAGGCCTTTCAGGGTGTGGGAGATGAGTTGTGCTCCCGCCTCGTCGCCGCTTTCAAAACGATTGCGGGCCAGGAGACCGTCGGCACCATGTTCCGTACTGAAACGCTGGAGGTAATAGAACAGGCGTTCGGCACGTCCCCGTACGGTTTTCAGGCCGGCTTCCAGGTCGAGTCCGGGAATGGCGCCCAATCCGGACAGTAGACTTTCGTCTACGGGTGCGCTCTGAGGGGCTGAGCGCTTGCCTGGTGCCACCAGACGGCCCTGGGGTTGGGGCAGCCAGCGCAAGAGGGTGCGATACAGGGTTTCAGGGTCCACGGGCTTGGCCACATGGTCGTTCATGCCGGCTTCCAGGCAACGGTTCCGGTCTTCCTCAAAGGCATTGGCGGTCATGGCCAGTACCGGCGTGTTCCGGTGCTGTTCCATGAGGCGCAGCTGGCGAGTGGCTTCCAGACCATCCATGTGGGGCATCTGCATATCCATGAGGATCAGGTCGTAGGCCTTGTTCTGGGCCAGACACAGGGCTTCCATGCCATCTTCGGCCAGGTCTACTTCCAGACCCACATGGTGCAGCAATTCCATGGCAACTTCCTGATTCAGGGGATTGTCTTCCGCCAGCAGCAGGTGTTGCCCCCGGTGCTGTAGCAGTTGGGTTTCCACATGGGCCGGAGTGCTGGCATCGGAATTCAAACCCATGGCCTGGTGGATGGCTGTGAGCAGGGTGATGGGCGTGACGGGCTTAGCCAGACAGGCGGCAAAGCCCGTATTGTCCGGCACCGGGTGTCCCCGTTCCTGGGAGGCCGTGAGCAGGATTTCCAAGGGCCGTACCTGCAAGGGAAGTTGGGCCAACTGCTGGCTGGTGGCAGGTCCATCCAGGCCGGGCATGATCCAGTCCAGGAACAGCAATCGATAGGGATCCCCCAGGGTATCGGCTGCTTGCAGAGCCTCCAGGGCAGCCAGACCGGAGTCGCAGCTGTCTACCCGGGCGCCC
>QKDJ01000315.1 GCA_003252145.1 Azovibrio restrictus | reverse complement strand
CGGTGCAAAGGAATAGTTGTATTCGGTACAGGCCAACACTATGGCATCTGCAGCGCCCATCTGGGCCAATACCCGGCTGACGGCAGCAGGATTTTCCGGAATATCCTGGTTGTAGAAGGGTATGTCCGTCAGGTCGGCTATTTCCATGCTGACCCCGTCCGGTAAATGGGCCTGGGCTGCGCGCAACAGACCCTTGTTGGTGGATGCCTGACGTAGGCTGCCTGCTATGCCTAGAAATTTGATGGTTGCCACGATTACCTCCGTTACAGGATTGATGAACGACAGTGTAGTGATCTGTGATTAGGCAGGTTGATGGTGGGGCGGTTCCCCTGATGACTCCGTTAAACTGCGGCTTGTCTTCCTCAGATAAGCTGCTTTTTATCCATGTCCAAGTTCTCTCTGCTTCCTGCTTTTTCCCCTTCCTTGATCATCACCGGCCTGGCGCTGCTACTGACAGCCTGCCAACAGGGTGAGAATTCCGGAGCAGCCAAAGTAAATCCCTACGGGCTCATGGAAGGGGAAGCCATTTACAAGGCGGAATGTGCCTCCTGCCATGGCAAGAACCTGGAAGGAGAAGCTAACTGGAACATACGCAAGGCCGACGGCAAGCTGCCGGCTCCACCCCACGATGCCAATGGCCACACCTGGCACCACCCCTTCGAACAGTTATTTGCCATCACCAAATTTGGCATGGTGCCGCCCAACGCGCCCGAGGGTTATGTGTCGGACATGCCTGCCTATAAAACCAAACTTACAGATCAGCAGATCCGCAATGTTCTCCATTACATCGAAAGCCGCTGGTCAGACGACATCCACAAGCTCAGGGCGGAGCGTTTCAAAGCCTCCTGACATCAGGCTCCGGGAATTTCCACCACCACATCCCCGCCTCCCTTGAACACGGCCTGGCATCCCAGACGGGAAAACTCATCCCTTCCCTGGGCATTGCGCAGCATTTGTTCCTCTTCCATTTCCATGGGACTCAGGTGAGCCGCACCTTCCATCACATACAGGTGGCAGGTGGTACAGGCACACTGAAGCTGGCAGGAATGATCCAGCTCCACTCCGTTTTTCAGCAGATTTTCTGCCAGAGAAAGCCCTTCGCGGGCCGGTACGATTTCGCCACCGGGACACACTCTCGGGTGGGGCAGCACGGTGATCTGGTGAGCCGTCTTCTTCTTACCGAATAGGAACATGAGCGCAACTCCTGCCTGTAAACAAGTCTGTGAACAAGTTGTCGTCAATCAGGGGATAAAACCGGAATCTTCAGCCTGTGGATAACTTGTTCCATTTTTATCAACAGCTTTCAGACAGGCTTTCCAAGACCCTAATTTTCATTTCAACCTATTGAAAAAATTATGAAATATTAACTTATCCACAGACTTGTTGCTGAGTTAACAGTTAACGTCTTTGTATTTATAAATACTTTAACAAGTCAAAGACTCTGCCCTTTGACCATGGCCATGATCTGGCCAGCATCCAGGGAAGAAGCCTTTTGCTGGATCTGAGGTAGGTAACGTTCCTGCATCTCCTTGGCAGGTCCCAGAAGGTTCTGGAAGCTTTCCTGCAGCAAGGCAGTACTCATTTGCCGACCACCTGCGTAATACCGTTTGGCAATCTGTCCCAGGGCATAGGTCGTAGCAAAGGAAAAGGCCATTCCTGTCGCTGCACGGCCTATCTTGCCGACGGTTTTACCCGCCACCTTGCCTAACAGGCCACCCAGCAATTTGCGACCGAACTGCTCCAGATACTGAGAAGTCAGGCCTACGCCCACGGTGGCCAGGAATTCCTTGATATGACCCTGATCCAGCTCATGGCCGTAGGCTTTACCAATGCGATAGACCATCTTGATCTGCAAGGGAATGATGGCAACAGAAGCCCAGGATTGGGGTAGCAGTTCCAGGGCGCCATTGAGAATGGCGTAGTTGAGGATGGATTTATCCAGCTCTGCTTCCGGTACGCTAGCCTGGGCAGCCACTACAGGCTTGCTGTTAGCGGCAGAAGGAGCTACCTGACCAAGATCAGCCAGTTCATCCACCTGGCTTTCCAGATCCTGGGTCTGGCTATTGCCTTGCAGATTCAGCAATTGCTTCAACTGACCGAGAAACTGTTTTTCCGCCGGGTTGTGGCTACCATCCGCATCACAGACGCAAACTGCCATTTCGTAGGCAAACTGTCGGGCACCGAGATCCGTCAGATGTTGGGTAACCTCTTCAAGCTTCAGGCGTTTGAAAAGGATGTCCTGGTACAAACCCGGCAGGTCAGGAGCGTCGGCACCCAGGGTATCGGCAAAACGGCGAATGCGTTCCCGCTCCTGATCCTCATTGGCACCGTCGGCAAAGGCAGCAAACAGGCAAATGGCGAGGGTGGCATGTTCGGAATTCATGAACTCTCCTGAGAATTTAATGGCTGGATTGAATCCGACAAATGCTCTCAGGATTATGTTTTTGGCACAGTAGCTCTTTTAAGGTTTTTCGTTACAGGAGGTATCCAGATGGCCACTTTGTTCGAACCCTTGCAATTGGGTGATCTGATCCTGCCCAACCGGGTGGTAATGGCGCCCCTGACCCGTTGCCGCTCCAGTGCCGGTAGGGTTCCCAATGCCTTGATGGCCGAGTATTACGCTCAACGGGCTGAAGCGGGTCTGATTCTCTCGGAAGCCACCTCCGTCTGTGCCCAGGGAGTCGGTTATCCCGACACGCCGGGTATCTGGAGTGAAGCCCAGGTGGAAGGCTGGAAAGGGGTCACCGACGCCGTCCATAAAAAGGGAGGTCGCATCTTCCTGCAGCTCTGGCATGTGGGCCGGGTATCCGATCCCATTTATCTGGATGGCCAGTTGCCAGTGGCTCCCAGTGCCATTGCACCCCAGGGCCATGTGAGTCTGGTTCGGCCGGAAAAGGCTTTCGTTACGCCCCGGGCTCTGGAACTGTCTGAAATTCCCGGCATTGTGGAGGCTTACCGCAAGGGAGCTGAGAATGGGAAGAAAGCGGGCTTTGACGGGGTGGAAATTCATGGGGCCAACGGTTATCTGCTGGATCAGTTTCTCCAGGACAGCACCAATCAGCGTACCGATGCCTATGGGGGTTCCATCGAGAACCGGGCCCGGCTCATGCTGGAAGTGACGGATGCTGCCATCAGCGTGTGGGGCGCAGGCCGGGTCGGGGTACATCTGGCGCCCCGTTGTGATTCCCACACCATGGGGGACAGCAATCCGGCAGCCACCTTCGGCTATGTGGCCGAGCAACTGGGTCAGCGCAAGATTGCCTTCATCTTTGCCCGGGAAGCTCAGGGGCCCGGACTGCTGGGTCCCCTGCTGAAACAGAAATTTGGCGGGGTGTTCATTGCCAATCAGGGACTGAGCGGGGAAACCGCTGCGGCCCTTGTCGAAACCGGTCAGGTGGATGCCGTCTCCTTCGGTGTGCCCTACATCGCCAATCCGGACCTGTTGCAACGGCTGAAACAGGGTGCCCCCTGGAATCCAGCCAAGCCGGAACAGTTCTATGGGGGCGGAGCAGAGGGCTATACGGATTACCCGGTACTGGGCAACTGAATGAGCCGTTAAAATTTTTTTCCGGGTGGGTGTAAGAAATCCACCGACTCCTTCGACTAAGGGACAGCACCCGAATTTTTGGGGCTGTCCCTTTTTCTCAACAGATGAGGAGTTACATCATGAAAAAGATCACCATTGCATCCACTGCCCTGGGTTCCGCCTTGGTTGCCGGTATCGCCTTTTCCCCCCTGGCCAGTGCCGCCGACAATCCCTTTTCCACCCACGCTCTGAAGGATGGTTACCAGCTGGCCCAGGCCGAAACCAAGGCCAAGGACGGCAAATGCGGGGAGGCCAAGTGCGGCGCTGAAAAGAAGGCGGCCGAGCGCAGAGCTGCAGAAAAGAAGGCCGATGGCAATTGTGGTGCTGCCAAGAATGCGGAAATGCCCGTGGAAAAAAAGCAGGATGGTTCCTGCGGCGCCAACAAGAAGTAATTCCAGCCATGACAGGCCCGGCCGATGCTTACTCCAAGGTAATGGTCGGCCTGGCTTCCATGAATTCAGCTTGATTGGAAACTGCCATGAATACTTCTCCTCTCACGGGTTCCGGCCTGGGTTTTCGCCGGGAATTGTTGCCGGATCTGGAACAGGAAGTGCCCACCTCCGTGGATTTTTTTGAACTGGCTCCGGAAAACTGGGCGGGTATGGGGGGCACGTCAGCCCGGCAGTTGCGTGCCTTTACCGAGCGTTATCCCTTCGTTTGCCACGGGCTTTCCCTTTCCTTAGGAGGCATGCGACCCCTGGATCGGGAACTGCTGCGCCAGATCCGTACTTTCATGGGAATCCACGGTATCGGGCTTTATACGGAACACCTGTCCTGGAGCAATGACGAGGGCCAGCTTTACGACCTGCTGCCGCTGCCCTGCACGGAGGAAGCCGTGCGCTGGACAGCAGCCCGTATCCGTCAGGCCCAGGAAGAACTGGGCCAGCGCATCGGGGTGGAAAACGCCTCCTACTACGTGGCGCCCCCCGGGGCGGAAATGAGTGAAGTGGAATTCATCCGGGCCGTGATTGAAGAGGCCGACTGCCTCCTGCACCTGGATGTGAACAATATTTACGTGAATAGCCGCAATTTCGGTTTTGATCCCCTGGCTTTCATGGAGGCATTGCCCCTGGAGAGAACCTGTTATCTGCATGTGGCCGGCCACTACACGGAACCGGACGGTTTGGTCATCGACACTCACGGGGCCCAGGTGATTGATCCAGTCTGGCAATTGCTGAAACAGGCCTATGCCCACGTGGGTCCCCTGCCCACCTGCCTGGAACGGGATTTCAACTTTCCCGACCTGGCTGAACTGGGCCGGGAAGTGGCCATCATTGCCGGTTACCAGGCCCAAGCTCGGTCAGTAAAGCCAAAACCTGCGGGGCGGGCCCTAGGCGCTCGAGAGCTGCTGTCATGAGTACCCAGACGGCTGTAGAGCTCCAGGAACGGAAGGAAGGGGGCCTGCAGGGCTTCCAGCGCCAGTTTGGGCGACGTATTCGCGATCCCCGAGGGGCTCCCCTACCTGCAGGTGTGCCCAGGCGCTCCATGGGGGCCTACGAGGAATTGCTGTTCAACAACCTGCTGAGTTTCCTTGACCCCTGTTTTCCCGTGGCCCGGGCCTGCCTGGGCCAGGTGCGCTGGCAGCGCCTGTGTCGGGCTTTTTTCCGGGAGTGGCCATGCCAGACCTCCTGGTTCCGGGAAATTCCCCGGGAGTTCGTGGATTATCTGGAGACGGCCTGTGAACAGCCCCTCCCCCCCTGGTTCGCCGAACTGGCCCGGTACGAGTGGGCGGAATTGGCGGTGGATGTGCTGCCGGTGGAGACGCCCCGGGATGTGCCCCAAGCGTCTCTACTGGAAGCTTTCCCGGTAGTGAATCCTGCCCTGTTGGTGTTGTCCTTTGCCTGGCCCGTGCATCGCATCGGCCCGGCCTACCGGCCCCGCAAGCCCCGGCCCACCCATCTGCTGGTGTATCGCCAGTCGGTGGGGGAACGGGAAACCGTGGGCTTCGCCCAGGTGAGCCCGGCCGCGGCTGCCCTGGTGGTTTTGTTGCAACAGGAACCTCTGCGAGGTCGGGAAGCTCTGGCCCGGCTGGCAGGTTTACCGGAAGCGGATACTCGATTGCTGGAATTCGGCCGGCAATGTCTGGAAGAACTGCGGCAACTGGGCGTGATATTGGGAGCGCGATCATGAATGCTTTGAAACTTTGGGCCGCCCAGGGCCTGACACTACTGGACAACCTGGGAAGCTGGGTGGGCCTGTTGGGCTTGCGGCTGATCCTGGGTTGGGAATATTTCGAATCGGGTCTGGCCAAGTACCAGGGAGAAAACTGGTTTGCCCACATCAGCAAAGCCTTTTTCTTTCCCTTCAACCTGCTGCCAGTGGAATGGAGCTGGCAGATGGCCACCTGGTTTGAGTTGGTGGGAGCCATTGCCCTGGTAGTGGGCCTGGGGACCCGCTTTTTCGGCGTGTCCCTGATGGTGCTGACCCTGGTGGCCATCGCGAGTGTTCATTGGCCCATGGCCTGGGATACCCTGGGAGAACTGCTGCAGGGCTATGCCCTTACGGACCGGGGTTACGGCAATTACAAGTTGCCCCTGATCTTTCTGGTCATGTTTCTGCCCCTGGTGCTGTCGGGTCCGGGAAAGTTGAGCCTGGACGCCTGGATACGCCGACGCTGGCTCAACGGCCCGGTTTCCAGACACTAGAATGGAGCATCGGGATTGACGGACATGAACATGACGGAGGAAGCTCAAGGGGCGGCACACCAGCAGGTATTGGTGGAGTTTCGTCCCCAGATGCTGAAATTCGCCCGTCTGCAATTGCAGGATGAGGCCAGCGCCGAGGATGTGGTGCAGGACACCATGGCTGCAGCCCTGGCTGGCATGCAGGGTTTTCTGGGCCGGGCGGCCTTCAAGACCTGGGTGTTCACCATCCTGCGGCACAAGATCGTGGATTTGTTGCGCCACCGAGGGCGTCTGGTGGAAGTGGCATCTCTGGAACGAGGCGAGGAGGATATGGACGAGGCTTTCGAAACCCTGTTCAAGGCCAATGCCCACTGGCATGCCACGACTCGGCCCCGGAATTGGGGTGATCCGGAAGAAGCCCTGAATCAGCGCCAGTTCTGGCAGATATTCGAGGCCTGTCTGGAAGTGCTGCCGGCCAAGACCGCCCGAGTGTTCATGATGCGGGAGTTTCTGGGTTTCGAGACCGAGGAAATCTGCCGCAATCTGGAAATAAGCACCAGCAACTGCCACGTGGTTTTGCATCGGGCCCGTTCCGGCCTGCGCCAGTGTCTGGAAAAGGGCTGGTTTCTGGCAGGGGAGGTGAGCCCATGCTGACCTGCAAGGAGGCCACCCATCTCATGTCGGAAGCCCAGGACAGGACCCTGACCAGGGTCCAGCGCCTGAGTCTGCGCCTGCATCTGCTGATCTGCCGGGGCTGCCGTAACTTCCAGCGCCAGATGCTGTTCCTGCGCCGGGCCTGTCATCTGTTCAGGGACAGGGAAGACTAAGCCCGGCAAAGGGGTCAAACCTGGCGCCAGCGTTTCAACATCTGCTTTTCCCCTTCCACCACCAGCATCAGGACCAAGCCGGCGCCCAGGATGCGTAGCCAGGCTTCCAGGGAAATGGCTTCAGTCTGGAACAGGGCCTGCATGAAGGGCAGATAGGTAAAGGCCAGTTGCAGCAGAAACAGGCCGCCCACAGCTTGCAGGGCCAGGGAATTACCCAGGAAACCTTCCCGGTTGAGAATGCTGCCGTGCAGGCGGCGGCAGTTGAACAGGTAGAACATTTCTGCCACCACCAGGGCATTGACGGCCACCGTGCGGGCGGCAGCTTCGGAAGTGCCCTGATCCAGCTCCCAGAGGAACAGGCCGAAGGAAATGATCACCATCAGCAGGGTGACAAAGCCGATACGCCACAGCATGAAACCATTGACCAGAGCTTCCCTGGGATCCCGGGGAGGACGGTTCATGATGCCCGGCTCGGCCTTTTCAAAGGCAAAGGCCAGGGACAGGGTGACAGCGGTCACCATATTCACCCAGAGAATCTGCACCGGGGTGATGGGCAGGGTCATGCCCAGTAGCACGGCCACCACCACCATGGCTGCCTGGGCCGTACTGGTGGGCAGCACATAGACCACGGCCTTGCGCAGGTTGTCGTAGATGTTGCGGCCTTCTTCCACGGCGGCAGCAATGGTGGCGAAGTTGTCATTGGCCAGCACCATTTCACCCGCTTCCTTGGCCGCTTCCGTGCCCTTGTGGCCCATGGCCACACCCACGTCGGCCCGCTTCAGGGCCGGGGCATCATTGACCCCGTCGCCGGTCATGGCCACCACCTCGCCCCTGGTCTGCAGGGCCTGAACCAGACGCAGTTTGTGTTCCGGGCTGGCCCGGGCGAAGACATCCGTGTTTTCCACTGCCTTGCTCAGGTCGGCGTCGCTCATGGCTTCCACCTCGTTGCCAGTCAGCACCCGGCCATTGAGGCCAATCCCCAGATCAGCGCCGATGGCCTGGGCGGTGGTGCCGTGGTCGCCGGTGATCATCTTGACGCAGATGCCGGCTGCCTGACATTGGGCCACGGCCCGGATGGCTTCGTCCCGGGGCGGATCGATGATGCCCGCCAGGGCCACCAGGGTGAGGCCGCTGGTCACATGCTCGAAATCCAGCCGGTTGCTGCCCTCGGGCATGGGGACCAGGGCCAGGGCCAGAACCCGCTGGCCTTCCCTGGCCATCTGGTGAATCTGTTCTTCCCACCAGGTCTGTTTGATGGGAGTGCATTCCCCCTGTTCCTGCTGCCAGGCACATCGGCTCAGCACCGCCTCCGGGGCTCCCTTGATGTAGGCAAAGGCATGACCGGTGTGGTCATGGTGCAGGGTGGCCATGAAGCGATGCTCGGATTCGAAGGGAATCACATCGATCCGGGGCAGTGCTTCGGCCTCAAAATGGGGATCCAGGCCGATCTTGCGGCCCAGGGTGAGCAGGGCACCTTCCGTGGGGTCTCCTTCCAGTACCCAATCGTTGCCGGTTTCCCGCAGGGTGGCATCGTTGCAGAGCAGGGCGATGCGGCCGATTTCCAGCAATTCCGGGTGCTGGGTCAGATCCACTTCCTGGCCGTTCTCGGCAAAGCCCCCCCGGGGTGCGTAGCCACTGCCTTCCACCTGAAAATGGTGCTGGCGGGTGATTAACTGGCGCACGGTCATTTCGTTGCGGGTCAGGGTGCCGGTCTTGTCGGAACAGACCACGGTGACCGCCCCCAGGGTTTCCACCGCCGGCATGCGTCGGATGATGGCCTTGCGGGCAGCCATGCGCTGGACTCCGATGGCCAGGGTGATGGTCATGATGGCGGGTAGACCTTCGGGAATGGCAGCCACGGCAATCCCCACGGCGGCCAGGAACATGTCGGCCATGGAATAGTCATGGACCAGCATGCCGTAGCCCAGAATCGCCAGGGACAGGATCAGAATGCCGACGGTAAGCCATTGTCCAAAGACGGCCATCTGCCTGAGCAGAGGCGTGGTGACCGACTCCACATCAGCCAGCATGCGACCGATACGGCCCACTTCCGTCTGGTCGGCGATATTCACCACCACGCCCCGACCCTGACCGAACACCACCATGGTGCTGGAGTAGGCCATGCAGCGGCGATCCCCAATGGGAACCTCTTCTGCCAGGGCATCCGGGTGCTTTTCCACCGGGATGGACTCCCCGGTCAGGGCCGCTTCCTCGATGCGCAGGTTGCGGCTTTCGATCAGGCGCAGGTCGGCCGGAACCTTGTCACCGGAGGCTAG
>QKDJ01000203.1 GCA_003252145.1 Azovibrio restrictus | reverse complement strand
GGCGGACATGAGACCGGGGGTGTCATAGACCACCACGTCGGTATCATTGCTGATGCCCATGGCCCCCACGGCAGCCTCGAACAGGGCAGGCTCCGGCAGCATGTGAGGCAGGCTGCTATGCGGATCAGCCACTCCATTGATGTCGAAAAAAATGGCCCCGGGCAGGTGCCGCTCCCCATAAAGGGCCGCCGCATCAGGACTGGCCCCCGGCAGGGTGAAGGTGGCATCCAGTAGCACTACCTTGCCCTGATCCAGGGCTTGGGCCAATGCCTCAGTGGAGATCATTACCCCGCCCATGATCAGTCTCCTGCCGCGTAGCCGGAGGTCAGGGATTGCACCAGATGATTCAGGGCTTCCTTCACCTGGGATTCATCGCAGCCCATCAACACGGCATCCTCCAGGATGTCCTGGGCCACCTGGCGCAGTTCCTCCAGGTTTTCCCGCATCACCTTGAGTTTCTCGGTGCAGGCAATGATGCTGCCATCCGCCCGGCGCCAGGGATTCTGGGCCGTGCCATAAAAATCTTCAGTGGGCATGGTGTGACTTGTGCGACTCATGGCTGTTCCGTCAGTGCGTTCATGGAATTTCAAGGGGATTACCTTACCGCATTTTTCCTTTGAGTACCCCGGAACACACCGCTTTCAGAGCATTGCACCTAACATGGCGACATTGGAATAAAGGGGAATACCCGTGGAACTGGACGATAGGCAAAAAGCTGCACTGCATCAGGCCTTCACCGCCTGCGATGGCCTGTTGATCACGGCAGGTGCCGGCATGGGCGTGGATTCAGGCCTGCCTGATTTCCGGGGTCGAGAAGGTTTCTGGCGCGCCTACCCGGCCCTGGCTCAAGCCGGCATCGACTTCTACGAAATTGCCTCGCCCCAAGCCTTTGCAGACCATCCCCGTCGGGCCTGGGGTTTTTATGGCCACCGGCTCAAGCTCTACCGGGACACCATGCCTCACCCGGGCTTTGCCATTTTGCAAAACTTGGCCAAGCATTTTTCCCTGGGAAGTTTTGTCTTCACCAGCAACGTGGATGGCCAGTTTCAGAAGGCGGGCTTCGATCCCAGCCGGATATTGGAAGTCCATGGCTCCATTCACCATCTGCAGTGCAGCCGGAATTGTCATTCGACCATCTGGCCCGCCGAAACCCTGCAACCGGAAGTGGATAGCAGCTGCTGCGAACTGCGCTCGGAACTCCCCCTCTGCCCCAAATGCGGTGCCCTGGCCCGCCCCAACATCCTCATGTTCAGCGACTGGGGCTGGAATGATCGGCGCACCGAACTTCAGGAGCACGGACTGGAGGCCTGGCTCAAGGATGTCCGGCACCCCTTGGTCGTTGAAATAGGAGCGGGTGAAGCCATTCCCACGGTACGGCGATTTGGTGAAAGTCAGAAGGGATGTCTGATCCGCATCAATCCCCGGGATGACGCGCTGCCTACCGGTGGAATTGCCCTGCGGGCAGGTGCTCTGGAAGCTTTGCAGGCTATAGAGGCAGAAATGTTAGGCAAATCCGCTCAGTGACTTGCAGGGGATTTCAGAGAAATTACATTAAGAACAAGGGGCTGCCACTGGGAGCCTGACTTGATTTAACAATTGTTTCAGTCAGGAGAAGAAAAAATGGCATCTGCTAAGATGCGCGCCCTATGAGCTTGAAAGCACTCAATTTTCGGGGGAAGGACTGGCGGAGAGGGCGGGATTCGAACCCGCGTGCCGGTTTTACCCGACCATCCGATTTCGAGTCGGCGCCGTTATGGCCACTTCGGTACCTCTCCGGAGGCCGCGGATGATAGCACGATTGACAGCCCGCTTCACGGCACGGGGCTGGCTGGCGCTCGGCATCATTCTGGCGGTGGTGGCCATTACCGTCAGCTGGGGGAGACCCCTGCCCTTCCCCACTCCGGGGCAGGAACTGGTGGTACTGACCCACCCCGGCCCTTTGACCTATGACGAAGCCGATGGAGAAGAGGGTGCCTCGGGTTTGGAGCATGACCTGGTTCAGATGTTTGCGGATGAACTGGGCGTAGGCGTGCGTTATGTGGTCGTACCCCGGGAAGAAATCCGCACCCGCCTGGCCCGCCACGAAGCCCACCTGGCCGCCGGCTGGCTGACCCCGGCGCCGGACACGGAATTCAGGTACAGCGCCGCCTTCCTGCAAACCCACGACGTACTGGTGCGCCATGAGGCCGCCCTGCCCATCCGCACTCTGGACAATCTGGAAGGCCTGACGGTGGCAGCCAGTCAAGGAAGCCGCCAGTATCGAACCCTGCTGGAACTGCAAAAGCAATATCCGACGATGAAGGTGGAGGCCTACCCCTCCGAAACCCCCCTGGACCTGCTGGAAGCCCTGGCCAAGCGGGAAGTGGAAGTGGCTCTGGTGGACCGCTCCATTCTGGACATGGGCCTCAATTACTACCCCATGCTCACCCATCGCCTGGCTATTCCCCAGCGATGGCAATCCGGAAGTCTTCGACCGGGCTCAGAGCTTCATTGAAAAAGCCGTCAAGGAGGGCGCAGTCGCCCAGCTCTGGGATCGCTATCTGGGTCACCTGGAGCGCCTGCGGGTCATGGACGTGGTGACCTTCATCAACCGCATCACCAGCCTGTTGCCCAAGTACCGGGCCATTTTCCAGCAGGCTCAGCTGGAAACCGAGATTGACTGGCGCCTCCTGGCTGCAATTGCCTACCAGGAATCCCACTGGGACCCCCTCAACACCAGCCCCACCGGCGTCCGGGGCATGATGATGCTGACGGAAGAAACCGCTGACCGCCTGGGGGTCTCCAACCGGCTGGACCCCAAGGAAAGCATTCTTGCGGGCGCCCGTTACGTGAACATCCTCAAGGACTATCTGCCGGAAAGCGTCCAGGAACCGGACCGGACCTGGCAGGCCCTGGCCTCCTACAACATCGGCCCCGGCCATTTCAGCGCCGCCCGCACCATCGCCCGACAGTTGGGATCGGACAGCAATTCCTGGTACGAGATGAAGAAGATCCTGCCCCTGCTGGCCCGCCCCCAGTATTACAGCCGCCTGAAGTCAGGCCGCGCCCGGGGCGGTGAAGCGGTGATCATGGTGGAAAACGTGCGCATGTTCTACGACATCCTCCAGCGCCACGCGCCTTCCTATCACCCCCTGCAACTGCAGGAGGAGTCCCCTGAAAACAACAAGACCGGCACAGGGGCCGGTCTCAAGCTGAGCAAGAAAAAGAGTTCCGTGAAGAACTCTGGCTGACTTACTGGCTCAGGGGCATGATGAACTCGGCCCCACCCATGTAGGGGCGTAGCACGGCGGGAATGGTGACG
>QKDJ01000306.1 GCA_003252145.1 Azovibrio restrictus | reverse complement strand
CAGGGCTTCATGCAGGCGCAGGGTGATGTCCGCATCTTCGGCCGCATACTCGGCGGCCAGGGGCACGGCCACCTGGTCGAAGCCGATCTGCTTGGCCCCCTTGCCGCACAACTCCGTGTAGGGGATGGTGGTGAGACCCAGGTGCCGACTGGAGAGCTGATCCATGTCGTGGCCCTTGTCCGACTCGAGTACATAGGACTGGAGCATGGTGTCGTGGGCCACGCCCGCCAATGCAATGCCGTGGTTGGCAAAAACATGCTGGTCGTATTTCAGGTTCTGGCCCACCTTCAGATGGGTCGCCGATTCCAGCCAGGGCTTCAGCTTGGCTAGCACCTCATCCAGGGGCAGTTGGGTCGGGGTGTCCGGACCCATGTGGCCCAGGGGGATGTAGCAGGCGAGGCCGGGCTCGGTGGACAGGGAAATGCCCACGATGCGGGCGGCAAAGGGGTCGAGACTGGTGGTTTCCGTATCCACAGCGGTCAGGTTGGCCGCTTCGATGCGGGCCAGCCAGGCGTCAAAGGCGGGCCAGTCCAGCACGGTCTCGTATTGGGCCCGGTGGGAGCCGTCGTCAGGCAGGGCGGGAACTGCGGCTTGCACTTCCTTCTCGTTGCCGGCGGTGGAGGTGCTCTCTGCCTGGGGGGCACCTCCCAGTTCCCGGGTCCAGGTACGGAACTCGAAACGTTCGTAGAGGCTCTTGAGAGTGTCCACATCCGGTTCCCGGGGCGCCAGTTCCACGGGGGGCGGCAGTTGGGAGAGCTCGCAGTCCACGGTGACCAGCTTGCGGCCCAGGGGCAGGAAGTCCAGGTGATCCCGCAGGTTCTGGCCCACCACGCCCTTGATTTCGTCTGCGTGGGCGATGATCTCGTCCAGGCTGCCGTACTGCTCCAGCCATTTGACGGCGGTCTTGGGGCCACATTTGCTGACCCCGGGCACGTTATCCACCGTGTCACCCACCAGGGTCAGGTAATCGATGATGCGGTTCGGGGGCACCCCGAACTTGGCCAGCACTCCGGCCTCGTCGAGGATTTCCTCGCTCATGGTATTGACCAGCCGCACCGAGGGATTGACCAGCTGGGCCAGATCCTTGTCGCCCGTGGAAATCACCGTTTCCAGACCCGCTTTGGTGGCCTGGCGGGAAAGGGTGCCGATCACGTCGTCCGCTTCCACACCATCCATCATGAGCAGAGGCCAGCCAGCGGCCTGCACAGCCTCGTGGATGGGCGGGATCTGCAGGGCCAGGTCCTCGGGCATGGGAGGGCGATGGGCCTTGTAGTCCGGATACCAGTCGTCCCGGAAGGTTTTGCCCTTGGCGTCGAACACCACGGCCTTGTAGTCCGCCTTGAAGTCACTTTCCAGCCGGCGTAGCATGGAAAGCACCCCCTTCATGGCGCCGGTGGGAAAACCTTCCCGATTACGCAGATCCGGCAGGGCATGAAAGGCGCGATAAAGGTAGGACGAACCGTCCACCAACAATAACAAGGCCATAGATAACAATGAACGAAAAAGACAAGTTGCCCCATGTGCTGGACCCGGATCTGAGTGCACACTCCGGTGCGGCCCGGGAAGCCTGGAGGGTATTCGGCATTATGTCAGAGTTCGTGGAAGCCACGGACCGACTCCGGATGATTCGCCCCGCTGTATCCATCTTCGGCAGTGCCCGCATCGCCCCGGAACACCGTTACTACCAGCTCACCGAAGACATTGCCCGCAAGCTTTCCGACGCGGGATTCTCCGTGATTTCCGGCGGCGGGCCGGGCATCATGGAAGCGGCCAACAAGGGGGCCTTCCATGGCCGCTCCCCTTCCGTGGGCCTCAACATCCAGTTGCCCCACGAGCAGAAGAACAATCCCTATCAGGATATTTCCCAGACCTTCCGCCACTTCTTTGCCCGCAAGTACATGTTCGTGCGCTTTGCCAGCGCCTACGTGGTCATGCCCGGGGGCTTCGGCACCCTGGACGAGCTGATGGAGGCCCTGACCCTGGTGCAGACGGGCAAGAGCCGCCGCATTCCCATCATCCTGGTGTGTTCCGACTTCTGGCGGGGCATGGTGGACTGGTTCCGGGATCGGCTGGTGGAAGAGCGCATGATCGATCCGGAGGACATGAACCTGATCCAGTTGCTGGACGAGCCTCAGCAAATTGTGGACGCCATCTTCAAGCACTTCGAGTCCCAGGGTTTTGCCCCCCTGCCGTCGGAGCGCGAGCTGATGCTCAATCTGTAATAGAATCCCTTGCCTCTGGCATTGCTGCCACCTATTTGAGAGAGATTTCCATGCGCCGCCTGCTTCTCCCCCTGCTGATTGCCGCTCCCCTGGCCTGGGCTCAGGCGGATCGTCCTGCCAATCTGGAACCCCTGCCCGCCGTGCCGCCGCCGCCGCCGGACATGGTGCCTTTCGACGAAGCCCTGGATGAGCCCCAGGTGACCATCCGCAAGGATGAACGGGGCACCGTGCAGGAGTTCCGCCTGAACGGCAAACTCTACATGGTCAAGATCATTCCCGCAGTGGGCGTGCCCTACTATCTGGTGGACAAGGATGGAGATGGCACCATGGAAACCCGGAGCAGCACCGACCAGGGCGTCAAGGTGCCCATGTGGGTGATCGGCACCTTCTAAGCCTGAGACTTCCGTGTCGGTTTATACCTCGGTCAGCCAGGCGGAACTCCAAGCCTGGCTGAGTCGTTTTCAGGTCGGTGAATTGTTGTCCTACCAGGGCATCAGCGCCGGCATCGAAAACACCAATTACTTCGTGGATACCACCCAGGGGCGTTACGTCCTGACCGTGTTCGAAGCCCTGCATGGGGCCGCCCTGGATTTCTACCTGCAGCTGCAGGCCCGACTGGCCGGGGAGGGTTTTCCCTGCCCCCGGCCACTGGGGGATCAGGCGGGTCACTTTCAACATCCCCTGGCTGGCAAACCAGCAGCCCTGTTGACCCGTCTGCCGGGCGCTCCCCAGGAGCAGGTGGATGCCGACCAGTGCCATACCATAGGGCAGCAATTGGCCCGTTTCCATCTGCTCTGTGCCGGTCTTCCGGGCGCGCCGGTCCATGGCCGGGGCCTGGCCTGGCGGCGTCAGGCGGCTCGTGAAATGGAAGGGCATCTGGATCAAGAGGCCCGCGCCACCCTGCAACAGGCTCTGGCGCTGGACGGAACTCTGCCCTGGAGCCAGTTGCCCCAAGGCCTGATCCATGCGGACCTGTTCCGGGACAATGTGCTCTGGGATGGGCAAGAGAATGGCCAAAAACTGGGCGGCCTGCTGGATTTCTACTTTGCCGGCACCGACGCCCTGCTTTTCGATCTGGCCGTGACCGTCAATGACTGGTGCCTGGACGGGTCCGGTGCTCCGGATGCCGGACGGGAACAGGCGCTAATGGCCGGTTACGAGGCCGTGCGTCCTCTTACGGCAGAAGAGCGCCAGGCCTGGCCCGGCGCCTTGGCGGCGGCGGCCCTGCGCTTCTGGCTTTCCCGCCTGCAAGTGGCTCTGGCGCCCAGAAGCGGGGAGCTGGTGCTGGCCAAGGATCCGGAGGAATTCCGGCGCCTGCTGGTTTGCCGACTGGCCGCTATTTGAGTTTGAGAGGCAGACCGGCGGCCACCAGGGTAACGCCCTGGCAGACGGCAGCCACCCGCTGATTGAGTCGTCCTTGTTCATCTGCAAAGGCCCGGGACAAGCGTTCCATGGGCACGATGCCCCAGCCCACCTCGTTGGAAACCAGGATCACCTGCCCCGGCAGTCCAGGCAGGACATCCACCAGGGCCTGGATTTCCCCTTGAAAAAGCGGACAGTCCAGGGCTGCTCCCGCCTCCACCTGGGCCGCACCCTGGCCGGAAAAGAGCAGATTGGTGAGCCACAGGGTCAGGCAGTCCACCAAGATGCAGGTGTCCGCTGCCGCTTGTTGCTGTAGCACCCGGGCCAGATGCAGGGGTTCTTCCACCGTGGGCCAGTGGGCGGGACGGCGTTCCCGATGGTGGCGGACCCGCCGCTGCATTTCTCCATCACCGGCCTGGGCCGTGGCCACATAGATCACCCGCAGGCCTTGGGTCTCGGCCTCCAGGGCCTGTTTTTCCGCATGGGCGCTCTTGCCGGAGCGGGCGCCGCCGATGATGAGTTCAGCCATGATATGCAAGCCGGGAGTGGAGGGGTTGAGGGGTGGGAGACAAGTCCGGAGGCGTATAATGCCTGCCCTTCGCCCCAATTCCCAAGGGCTTTTCACAGGCTTCCCTCATCATGCTGCCCCGCTTCCAGATTGCCGCCCCCGATCAGGCCCTGCGTCCTGCCCTGCAGAACAAGATTGACCGGAAAACCAAGCCGGTGGGGGCCCTGGGACAGCTGGAGGTTTTGGCCCTCCAGGCGGGTTTGGTGCAGCAGCGTCTGGAGCCCCGCCTGAACCATCCCCACATGCTGGTCTTTGCCGGGGATCACGGGGCGGCCAAGGATGGAGTGTCTGCCTATCCCCAGGATGTGACCTGGCAGATGGTGGAAAACTTTCTGGCGGGCGGCGCGGCCATCAATGTGTTCTGCCGGGCCAACGGCTTGACCCTGTCCGTGGTAGATGCGGGGGTGGCCCACGATTTCGAACCCCGGCCCGGCCTGATGCAGGCCAAGGTGGCGCCGGGTACGGCCAGCTATTTGCGGGCTCCCGCCATGACCGCCGAGCAGAGGGATCTGGCCCTGGAACGGGGTGCTGAAATGGCTCGCGCCTTGGTAGCCCAGGGCTGCAATGTGCTGGGTTTTGGCGAGATGGGCATCGGTAACACCGCCTCGGCCTCCCTGTTGGCCCATGCTCTGACCGGACTTTCCCTGGAAGCCGGGGTGGGACGGGGAACCGGCCTGGATGACGCGGGCCTGGCCCGCAAGCGGGACCTGCTGGCCCAGGCCGTGGCCCGGGCCGGGCTGCCAGCCGGGAGCGCCGATCCCCTGGAAGCCCTGGCCGAGTTTGGCGGCTTGGAAATCGCCATGATGGCCGGGGCCATGCTGGCGGGAGCCGAAGCGGGCATGTTGCTGCTCATCGACGGTTTCATCGTCAGCGCCGCTGCCCTGGTGGCGGCCCGCCTGCATCCGGCCCTCACCGATTACTGCGTGTTCTGCCACCGTTCTGCCGAGCCCGGCCACAGGGCCGTGCTGGAGGCTCTGGGGGCGCAACCCTTGCTGGATCTGGGCCTGCGCCTGGGGGAAGGAACGGGGGCCGCCCTGGCCTATCCCCTGTTACAGGCCGCTGTGGCCTTTCTCAATGACATGGCCAGTTTCGAGTCGGCCGGCGTGGCGGACAAGGAATAAGCCGCCATGCGCCAGGAACTGGAATCCTTTTTCGGCGCCCTGCGCTTTTTCACCCGTCTGCCGGTGCCGGCCTGGGTGGGACATAGCGACGCCCAGCTGAATCGTTCCGCCCGTTATTTCCCGGCTGTGGGTCTGGTGGTGGGCCTGATCGGCGCCCTGGTGTGGCTGGTGGCCAGCCTGTTCTGGCCCAAGACCATCGCCATCCTGCTGGCCCTGGGGGCCACCATCCTGGTCACCGGCGCCTTCCACGAGGATGGCCTGGCGGACATGACCGACGGTTTCGGCGGGGGTTGGGACAAGGAACGCATCCTGGAAATCATGAAGGATTCCCGGGTGGGCAGTTTTGGCGTGATCGTCCTGGTGCTGACCCTGCTGGGGCGCTTCATGGCCCTGGTGGAATTGCCCAACACCTGGGTGTTCATGGCCCTGCTGGGGGCCCATGCGGTATCCCGCTTCTGCGCCACTGCCCTGTTGTTCGTCATGGATTACGTGCGGGAGGACGCCAGTTCCAAGTCCAAGCCCCTGGCCACCCGCATTTCCCCCAGGGCCCTGGACGTGGCAGCGGCTATCGCCCTGCTGCCCTGCCTGCTCCTGCCCTTCTGGCCCATGTTGCTGGGCTTGGCACTGGCCGGGCTGGTGACTTTCCTGCTGGCCCGCTTCTTCATGCGCTGGATCGGCGGCTACACGGGAGATTGCCTGGGGGCCGTGCAACAGGCAGCCGAACTGGCCTTCTACCTGGGGCTGCTGGCCCGGCTGCCGGGCTGATGGGCGCTGCTGCACATCCTCTTTACCGGGCCGATATCGATGGCTTGAGAGCTATTGCTGTACTGGCCGTCGTTGGTTTCCATGCTTTCCCCGGGCTATTTCCCGGTGGTTTCGCTGGAGTTGATGTTTTTTTTGTGATTTCCGGCTATCTCATAACAGGAATACTTCTCAGGGCTCATGAGCAGGGTAGTTTTTCCTATCTGGATTTCTATGCTCGCCGAATTCGCCGAATTTTTCCCTCTCTGCTGCTCGTTCTGGCCGCTACTTTGGTGGCCGGGTATTTTTTGCTGTTAGCGGATGAATACAAGCAACTGGCAGGACATGAAATTGCCGGAACTTTGTTTTACGCCAATTGGGCCTTTTGGCGCGAGGCTGGATATTTCGATGTGTTGGCTGAGTTCAAGCCTCTTCTGCATTTATGGTCTTTAGGAGTGGAGGAGCAGTTTTATCTGTTCTGGCCGTTTTTCCTGGTTTTCTTATTACGTCGTTCTTACTGGTTTGAAGTGGGTGTTCTCACTTTGGTGGTGTTGTCTTTCATTGCCAATCTGGCCGGACTACAACAGCATTCCAGTGCCACCTTCTTCCTGCCTCATGCTCGTTTCTGGGAGTTACTCGTAGGAGCTTGGCTGGCTAGTAGCAAGCGATTCCCTGGCACAGTTCGAGCCGAGTTTGCATGGCTGGGATTGTTCCTTCTACTGGCCAGTGTGTTCTTGCTTAACCAAGATACACCATTCCCTGGCTATGCTGCCTTGATGCCGGTTTTTGGCGCAGCCTGTCTCATCGCAGCAGGTCCTGAGACCCTTCCGGGCCAATTCTTGGGACGCCAGCCCTGGGTATTTTTAGGACTAATCAGCTATCCCTTTTACCTTTGGCACTGGCCTCTCCTCTCTTTCCCTCGCATTCTGGTTGGGGGCGAACTGGAGTGGTATGTGCGTGTGTTTATCGTAGTGCTGGCAGCTATTTTGGCCTGGCTGAGCTATCGCTATTGGGAGCGTTGGTTACGTTTTCACCCATGGCGGCATCTTCCTCTGATACTACTTGGAACCGGGATGTTGCTGGCCTCGGTAGCTCTTTATGTGAAGCATGATGATGGTATCGCTGGACGCGCTAGGTTTGTCTTGGAGGCCCAGCAGATATTTGCTCCGACCAAGTGGGAAACAAAGGGGTGTAAGAGTCATTTTGGTATTCGTGACGGCCATTGTCTGACTGTTTCCCCTGATGCAGAAAAGCTGATTTTTGTGCTTGGAGATAGCCATGCCCGTGCCTTGGCTCAAGGTTTTACAACCATGGAAGATACGAGATTCGATCACGTAGGCTGGGTTAGTCTCGGGCAGTCCGGTTGTTTGCCCTTCAAGGGTGTGCGGCGCCTGGATAGAGGAGAGAACAAGGAATGTTCCTCCCCAGTAGGTCGAGCCATGGAAATCGCCACTGGAAAGCCTAGCAGCCAAGTTGTTGTGATTGTGGCTCGTTATGCCATGTATTACTCAGGACGAGGATTTGGTGCTAATGAGCATTATCAGGTTCAACTCCATTATGAGACGCCAGGGCAGCCGTCCATCGATAGTAATCCTGAGGCCTTTGAGGCCGGGTTGCGGACCACTCTGGCATTGCTTCGCCTGCATGACAAAAGAGTTGTCCTGATGTTGCAGGTACCAGAGCTAGGTTTTTCTCCCCGTCGTTGTATTGACCGTCCCTTGTCCTTTGGCTCTGATTCAGATCGCTGTCAGGTGCCTAGGGCGCGTGTAGAGGAACGGCAGGCAGATTATCGGCAGGCAATAGCTCAAGTACTCAGCGGCTTTCCTGAGGTGCAGATATTTGACCCCATGGACTATTTCTGTGACCAGGAAAATTGTCATGCCCGCATCGGTAATCAGTTGTTGTACCGAGATGATGATCATCTTAATAGATATGGTGCCGAGTTTCTCCTCGCCAGACTTAAGGCCAGATTAGCAATACAGTCATCAGCAGGGAGTTCAGAGTGAGAGTTTTGTACTTGATCCGTCATCCTCGGCCTAGCGGAGGGGACGCTACTTGTTACGGGAGTCTTGACTTACCCCTTGCTGAACCCATTTCCTTTGTTTTGGCCCAGGTGCGTAGTCGAGTGCCTACCGTAGCCAATGTATGGAGCAGCCCATTGCAACGTTGTCTGAAATTGGCTCAAGCCATTGATCCAGAGGCTCAACGACATTCAGGGCTGCAGGAAATGAATTTCGGCGAATGGGAAGGCCGTTCTTGGGGTGAAATTGGAGAAACCGCTCTGAATGCATGGGCTGCTGATGTAACGGGTTACACGCCACCGGGTGGGGAATCGGCTTGGCAGGTGTTAAAACGTGCTCAGGGGGCGCTAAAAGAAATACTGGTAAGGGGTCAAGATCCCTTGGTTCTGGTGACCCATGCCGGGGTGATTCGTGCGTTGGTGGCCGATGCTCTAGGCTTGACGGGTCCAGAATGGTTGAGGGTTCGTCCTGGTTATGGTCAGGTTGTTTCCCTAGAGTGGGATGGACGGGGGCTACTGATACCTGCTGCGACTCGTCAGGAGTTAGGACTGTGAAAATTGCCATCATCCGTCAGCGCTATAACCCTTACGGAGGGGCTGAGCGTTTTGTGGAGCGGGCCCTGGATGCTCTGGTAGGCGAGGGGACCCAAGTGGACCTGATTACCCGCAGTTGGGTGGGTGCGCCCCAGGCAGGATTTGGACAGATTACGTGTGACCCTCCATTCTCCCGGATATGGGGGGGGCGTTCAGCCCGGGACCGTAGTTTTGCTCGAGAGGTGCAGCAACTGCTGGCCTCTAGCGACTACGACATTGTGCAATCCCATGAACGGATACCGGGCTGCATGATCTACCGGGCTGGCGATGGGGTGCATGCAGCCTGGTTGGACCATCGCAGCCGTCTGCTTTCACCTCTGGGGCGTTTGGCCCAGAAATGTTCTCCCTATCATCGTTATGTGGTGCAGACGGAGGCGGAAATGTTTGCCCATCCGGCCTTGCGTAAGGTCATCTGCAATTCCCGATTGGTGGCCGAGGAACTTCAGACCTATTACCAATTGGTTCCAGAGCAGATTGAAATCATCTACAACGGGGTAGATACGACTCGCTTTCATCCAGAACAGGCGATGCAGCATCGGGAAAAGATGCGCCAACAGTTAAGCCTCTCTCCTGATACCCCTTTGCTAATTTTTGTCGGCAGTGGCTTCGAGCGCAAAGGCGTACCTGCCTTGCTTCAGGCCATGACATCCATGGAGCGCCAGGACGCACAACTCGTTATTGTCGGGGCAGATCGGCGACTCAAGGCCATGCAGGCCATGGCAGATCGCCTGGGTTTGGCTGGCCGTGTGAGGTTTGTAGGGCCCCAGAAGGATGTGCTGCCTTGGTATGGGGCAGCCGATGGTTTTGAGTTGCCTACCCTCTATGACCCCGGACCCAATGCTGCCCTGGAAGCTCTGGCCT
Source organism: Azovibrio restrictus (assembly GCA_003252145.1). GTDB lineage: Bacteria > Pseudomonadota > Gammaproteobacteria > Burkholderiales > Rhodocyclaceae > Azovibrio > Azovibrio restrictus_A. The sequence goes on along the minus strand of QKDJ01000306.1, from coordinate 13 downwards.
GTGGCTTGCCGAC
>QKDJ01000305.1 GCA_003252145.1 Azovibrio restrictus | reverse complement strand
TTTTGACGGGCTCGCCTGCGAAACGCTCCCGGAACAGGGGGCTCCAGTTCACCAGAAAACCGCAGTTGGCCGCCTGAAAGGGGGCCAGAGGGATGTCATGTTGGGCAAGTCGGGAGGCCCACAGGCCGTCGGAGCCCAGCTTGGCCCAGCTGGCACCACCCAGGGCGAGCATTACAGCGTCGCAATCGTAGAGGGCGGGGCCTTGGGGGGTATCAAAGCGAGCTTGTCCCTGTTCCCTCTGCTCCCAATCCAGCCAGCGGTGGCGCATGTGGAAACGCACCCCCTGGCTTTTGAGGCGGTGCAGCCAGGCCCGCAACAGGGGGGAAGCCTTCATGGCTTCGGGAAAGACCCGGCCCGAAGAGCCGGTGAAGGTGGGGATGCCCAAGGTCTGGGCCCAGGCGCATAAGGCTTGAGGAGGGAAGTCCTGGAGGGCGGGTTCCAGCCATTCCCGGGCGGAGCCATAGCGGGAGAGGAAGGTTTCCAGGGCCTCGGCGTGAGTCAGGTTGAGCCCGCTCTTACCCGCCATGAGGAACTTGCGCCCCGCCGTGGGCATGGCGTCAAAACAATCCACCTGGTGGCCTTGCTCCGCCAGGACTTCGGCGCCCATGAGTCCGGCCGGGCCACAGCCGATGACGGCGATGCGGGCCATGGGCAGGCTTAATCCAGCAGGATCAGGTTGTCCCGGTGGATCATCTCCATTTCATCCACGTAGCCCAGCAGGGATTCGATTTCCTGGGAGGGATGACGGGCGATGCGCCGGGCTTCGGAACTGCCGTAATTGATCAGCCCCCGGGCCATTTCTTTGCCGTCCGGGGCAATGCAGGCTACGGCGCAACCGCGCTCGAAGTCGCCAATGACCGAGAGAATGCCGATGGGCAGCAGGCTCTTGCCCTTTTTCAGGGCCAGGGCCGCACCGTCATCCAGATAAAGCTGGCCGGCGGTTTGCAGGTGGTCGGCCAGCCATTGTTTTTTGGCGGCCAGGGGTTCGGTCTGGGAAACCAGCAGGGTGCCGATGGATTCACCGGCGGCCAGACGCAGGATCACGTCGGCTTCCCGGCCGCTGGCGATGACCGTGTGAGCGCCGCTGCGGGCAGCCCGGCGGGCAGCCAGCACCTTGGTGATCATGCCGCCGGTCCCGACTCGGGAGCCGGCACCTCCGGCCATGGCTTCCAGGCTGCGGTCCCCGGCCACGGCTTCGCTGATCAGGGTGGCGGCAGGGTCCTTGCGGGGGTCGGCGGTGTAGAGGCCCGGTTGGTCCGTGAGAATGATCAGGGCATCCGCTTCCACCGCGTTGGCCACCAGGGCGCCCAGGGTGTCGTTGTCGCCGAACTTGATTTCGTCGGTAACCACCGTGTCGTTCTCGTTGATGATGGGCACCACCCCCAGCTCCAGCAGGGTGTTCAAGGTGGAGCGGGCATTCAGGTAACGCTTGCGATCCGCCAGATCATCGTGGGTCAGGAGAATCTGGGCCGTGTTCACCTGATGCTGGCCAAAGGCCTCCTGATAGAGCTGGGCCAGACCCATCTGGCCCACGGCGGCGCAGGCCTGGAGTTCGTGGACTTCACGGGGGCGCTTGTCCCAGCCCAGGCGCTGCATGCCACAGGCGATGGCGCCGGAGGAAACCAGCAGCACCTGCTTGCCTTGGGCTTGCAGGCCGGCGATCTGGCGGGCCCAATGGGCAATAGCTTCCTGGTCCACGCCGGTGCCGTTGGCGGTGATCAGGGCGGAGCCCACCTTCACCACCAGGCGGCGGGCCTGAGCCAGGGAAGTGCTCATGCGTCCTCCGGGGGCAGCTCGGTATCCAGGGCGTCGCTCTCGTCCTCTTCGTCATCCAGAGGCAGGGCCGGGGCCATGGTTTCCAGGGCTTCCATCAGGCGGTAAGTGATGTCCTTGCAGCCTTCGCCGGAGATGGCGGTGATGGCGAAATGGGGACCATCAAAGCCCGATAGCGCCTGATAGGCGCTGACAAAGGACTCGATCCGCTCCTGGCGTTCTTCCTCAGGAATCAGGTCCAGCTTGTTGAGCAGCAGCCAGCGGGGTTTCTGGGCCAGGGTGGGATCGTACTTGTCCAGTTCCTGAACGATGGCGTGAGCATCCCGAACAGGGTCTGCTTCCGGATCGAAAGGGGCCAGGTCCACCAGGTGCAGCAGCACCCGGGTGCGCTGCAGGTGCTTGAGGAAGCGGATGCCCAGGCCGGCGCCATCAGCGGCGCCTTCGATCAGGCCGGGGACGTCGGCAATGACGAAGGAGCGATTGTCATCCACCCGTACCACACCCAGATTGGGGTGCATGGTGGTGAAGGGATAGTCGGCCACCTTGGGCTTGGCGGCGGATACGGCTCGGATGAAGGTGCTCTTGCCTGCATTGGGCAGGCCTAGCAGGCCCACGTCGGCCAGCACCCGCAGTTCCATGCGCAGCTCGAATTCCTGACCCGGTTCGCCCATGGTGCACTTGCGCGGCGAACGATTGACGCTGGACTTGAAGTGGATGTTGCCCAGGCCACCCTTGCCGCCCCGGGCCAGCATGATCTTCATGCCATCCTGGGGCAGGTCAGCCAGTAGCTCCTCGGTGTTCAGGTCATAGACCACGGTACCCACGGGTACCCGCATGGTGATGTCTTCACCGGAGGCGCCATAGCAGTCGGAGCCGCGGCCGTTTTCGCCCCGCTGGGCTAGGAATTTGCGGGTATAGCGGTAATCCACCAGGGTGTTCAGGTTCCGGTCGGCCTGGATGAAGATGCTGCCGCCTCGGCCACCATCACCCCCGTCCGGGCCACCCATGGGGATGTATTTTTCCCGCCGGAACGAAGCGACACCGTTGCCGCCGTCGCCGGCCTTGATATAAATCTTCGCTTCGTCGATGAATTTCATGGGGCTTTCCTACAAACTAAAAAAGCCCTATCCGGGGATAGGGCTTTCGACATCCCGGGGGCCGATTATTCGGCGACGGGAACGATGCTGACCGTACGACGGTTCTTGGGACCCTTGATGGCGAACTGCACGGTGCCATCGGTCTTGGCGAACAGGGTGTGGTCCTTGCCCACGCCCACGCCTTCACCGGGGTGGAACTCGGTGCCGCGCTGACGCACGATGATGTTGCCAGCCAGGACGAATTGACCGCCGTAGCGCTTTACGCCCAGGCGTTTTGCTTCTGATTCGCGGCCGTTACGGGAACTACCACCAGCTTTTTTGTGTGCCATGTCTTTACTCCTTCAATCCCGATCAGGCAGCGATGCTGTCGATGCGCAGTTCGGTGTAGTTCTGACGATGCCCCTGATGCTTCTGGTAGTGCTTGCGGCGGCGCATCTTGAAAATCTTGATCTTGTCGTGACGACCGTGGGACACCACGGTGCACTTGACGGCTGCCCCGGCAACCAGGGGGGCGCCGACCTTCACGCTCTCGCCTTCGCCTACCATGAGGACTTGATCGAGGGTGATTTCTGCGCCAACGTCTGCCGGTATCTGTTCTACTTTAAGTTTTTGGCCGGCGCTCACACGATACTGCTTGCCACCGGTTTTTACGACCGCGTACATGTTGGTACTCCAAAGGAACTGCATAAAAGGACCCGCGATTATACGGGTTTACGCTTGCTTGTCAAAGGCTTGGGGTGGCACTTTTGGCTTGGAGGCCGTCGCTCTTTCCGGAGAAGCGTGGCCTTTCGGGGTCGTATCCGAGAAATTTGCGGCATATCAAAGTTACGCCCGGGCCCCCGTGAAACACTTGGCCCCATGCTGATTTACCGGAGGTGATGCAAGATGGAATGGCAGGATAAATATACCCTGGGTCACGATCCCATGGACGAAACCCACAAGGAATTCATTGAACTGGTCAATGCCCTGGCCGGGGCGAGCAACGAGGAGGCGGTAGCCGCCCTCAAGGCCCTGATTACCCATTCGGAAGCTCACTTTGCCCAGGAGAACCACTGGATGGAGGAAAGCGGCTTTCCTCCGATTCATTGCCACATCGGCGAGCATCAGCGGGTTTTGGCCTCTCTGGGCAGTGTGCTGAAAATGGCGGAAAAGGGTAATCCGGGCCTGGGGCGCGTGGTGGCCGGCGAGATGCCAGCCTGGTTTGATAATCACGCGGCCACCATGGATGCAGCCCTGGCGGCCCACATGCGTCACGTGGGTTATGTACCGGCAGCAGTGATGGCGTGAGTGTTCTTGTTAGATAAGTATTTTTCCGGGTTTGACAGTACAAGGGAATAGTCCGGACAATCCCTTTCTCTAAAAGCGAAAGGGATGCTGGGTGGGTAGGGTTCAGAGGCTGGTGACCGTGCTACAGGAGGTGCAAGGGTGATGGTGCCCGTGCGCCGCCTAGGGGGCCTGCTGCTCAGCGGCTTCATGCTGTTGCTGGCCACTTTCGGCTTCTATCAGATATGGACAGACCGGGTGGCTCAGCAACTGGCTGCCCGGGAGCAGCGTCTGCAAACCCTGGTGGCTGATATGGATGCCATCACCCATAGCGCCGTAACCAGCGTGCGTATTCTGCGTACGGTGGCCGAGCGTGCCCTGCAATTTCCTCCTGCGGCGCAGTCCGAGGCAGGGCTGTTGCCCGCCGAAGTGGATCGAAACTTCGCTTTACCCCTGGATATTCCCCAAAAACCTGGCAAGGCTTTGTTGTTAGGTCGTGGAGAAGAGCGTCCGCTGGAGTCTGCTCGGCAGACCGAAATGCTGAGCGCCCAGGAATTACTGGGACTGATGGCGGAAATCAAAGGGAGTGTGCCGGAAGCTGCCTGGGTCTATTACACCTCCGCACGGGCGTTTACTCTGCTCTACCCAGCTCCACCCCTTGATAAGGGGGTGGCCTGGAGCGAGGAGTTCCTGACCCATCCCATCTTTGCGGCAATGGATGGTCGCCATAATTCCCGGCGCCTGCTGCGTTGGCACGAGGCTTATCTTGATCAGGCCGGCATGGGTTTGATGACCTCCCTGGTTGCTCCTGTGTACGATGCTTTGGGCGAATTTCGAGCCATCGTCGCCCTGGATTTCACTCTGGTGACCTTGCAGCGTCATTTGCAGCGCGAGGGAGGTGGTGGGCTCTATCTGGTGAATCAACAGGGGCAGGTCCTAGCGGCCTCCATGGAACTCTCCAATCAAGAGGTTCAGACCCTGGGGCAGCTTTTGCCTCAAGTGGAGGAGCCCAAGCTGGGAGAGATTCGCACCAGTCTAAGTGCAGGAGGGTGTCGCACGGAAGGGCGGTGGCGCATTTGCGGCAGGCCCTTGCAGGAGGCCCCTTGGCAGGTGTTGATGGTCTTGGATACCCGGGAAGTGGGCTGGCACGCCCTGGGTTACATGCAGGTGGAAGCGGCCGGTATCCTGTTGTTGCTAATGCTGCTGGTCGCGGTGGAGCGACGTCGGCGCATGAGTGCCGTCATGCAACTGGGGGATGCCCGTTACCGGCGCATTCTGGATGGCTCGGATCAGGGCTTCTGGGAGTGGAATATCCGCAAGCGCCTGTTTGCGGCCAGCCCCCGGTTTGATGCCCTGCTGGGCTATAGGCCCGGAGAGTCTCCCTTAGGGCGCGGGCGGGCGCGGGATTTGGTGCATCCAGAGGACCTGCCGCGCTTGCGGCTTTCGGTCAGGCGCCACCTGAAAGGGCGTAATCCTTTCCACCGTATGGAGTTCCGGGCACGAACCCGCGGCGGAGCCTGGCGTTGGTTGCTGACCCAGGGGCGCGTGGTGGAGCGGGATGAGCGAGGCCGAGCCTTGATGATGGCGGGCACGCTCACGGACGTCACCGAGCGTCGCCGGGCCGAGGCGGACCTGATCTCTGCCAAACAGGCTGCTGAGGCTGCCAATGTGGCTAAGTCCCGATTCCTGGCGGCTGCCAGTCATGACTTGCGCCAACCCTTGCAGGCCAGCAACCTGTTCATTTCCGCCTTGGAGCGCACCCGTCTGGATGCGGATCAGCAAAAAATCGCCCGCAACCTGGGACTTGCCACCCGGGCCTTGGGGGAGCTGTTGGATGCCCTGCTGGATATTTCCAAGCTCGATGCGGGCGCAGTGAAGCCCCAGCTGGTTCCGGTGGAGATTTACGAAATCTTCCAGCGTATCGAAAGTGAATTCGCTTCTCTCGCCCTGGAAAAAGGCCTGCGTTTCAAACTGTCCTTTCCCACTCGGCCCCTGATCTTCGAGACCGATCCGGGCTTGCTCATGGGCTTGCTTCGTAACCTGGTGGGGAACGCCATTCGCTACACCGAATGGGGCGGGGTGCTGATTGGCACCCGTATGCGGAAAAACAGCCTGATGATCCAGGTCTGGGATACGGGCATTGGCATCAAGGAAGGTGAACTCCCCCGCATCTACGAAGAGTTCTATCAGGTGGATAACCCCCAGCGGGACCGGGGTAAGGGGCTAGGGTTAGGGTTGTCCATCGTGCGCCGTATGGCGGATCTGCTGGGCTACCGTCTGGATTGCAAATCCCGTTATGGGCGGGGTACGGTTTTCGAAATCACCATTCCCATGAAGCAGGCTTGCCATCTGGCCCTGACCCAGGCTTTGCCTGCCGAGTCCCGAGGCGGTCAGGATTTCAGTGTGCTGGAAGGTTGCCGCTGCATTTTGGTGGAAGATGACCCCCTGGTGGCCGCCGCCCTGGAAACCTGGCTGGGCAGCCATGGGGTGAGTCTGCGTCATTTCAGTAGTGGGGATGAGGCCATGGCTGACCCCGATATTGGCCGGGCAGATTTTTACGTGACAGATTTCCGTATGCCCGGAAAACTGAATGGCATCCAGTTGCTCAATGCCATCCAGGAAGGCGCCGGGCACCCCATTCGGGGGCTGATCGTGACCGGAGACACCTCCCGGGAGCAGCTCGATGTGTTTTCCAGAGCCGATTGGCCGGTGCTGCACAAGCCCATCGAGCCCCGGCGCCTGCTCGAATTGATGCGGGCCCAGTTCTCCGGTCAGCCGCTCCGGTAGCCACCAGATAGGGGCTAGGTAGGGCTTTCTGTCTTGCAGACCCCGGTCTTGGCCAGATCTTCCAGGGTATTCAGATTGATGAAGGCGTTCCCGTCAGGGAAATCCAGGCTGCTGGCCTGGATGGATTCCAGCCAGCCCATGAGGCGTCGTTCCCCCCGGTTTAGATAGTCGCTAAGCGCTGGAGCCAGCTCCCGTCGGTACAGGCAGAAAGTGGGCTGATCCCTCCCTGCGCTGCGTACATGAACGGCCGGGGCTCCAGTTTCTAAGGCCGCGGTGTGGAGTCGAGTCACCAGATCCAGAGGAAAGTTCGGACTGTCACAGGGTACGGTAAGCACCCAGGGAGTGTCTGCCTGGAGCAGGCCCGCCTCCAGTCCGGCGAGCGGACCTCGGAAGCCCGCTTCCTGATCCTGAATCACCCGGGCCCCCCAGTGTGCGGCCCAATCCTGATAGGCTGCCAGATTGCGATTGGCACTGATAAGCAGCTTGTCCACCTGGGGCTGCAGTCGTTCGGCCACCCAGGCAATCAAGGGCTTGCCTTCTAATGCCTGTAATCCCTTGTCCACACCGCCCATGCGGCTGCCCTGGCCTCCTGCCAGGATGATGCCGGTGATTGCTTGCTCATTCATGGTGATCGATTCTGCGTGAGGTGGGAGACAGGCTTCAGGCAGCGGAAGCCTGCGTTACCCGGTTGCGTCCCTCGCCCTTGGCGCGGTAGAGGGCATCGTCTGCCAGAGCCAGAAGTTTTTCCACATCGGCCCTGTCGCCAGGTTGCCAGGTGGCGATACCAATACTGACCGTGATGATCTCCAGGGGAGAGCCCCCGTGAGGGATGTTCAGGGCGGTGACGGCTGCGCGGATTTGTTCGGCCTGTTTTTGGGCGTTGAGTTCATCCGTATGGGCGGCGATGATCACGAACTCTTCTCCACCATAGCGGGCGGCCAGGTCGCCCGGTCGGCGGGTGTGTTGTTCAAGGACCCGGGCCACAGCCAGGAGGGCTTCGTCGCCGGCCTGATGACCATACTGGTCGTTGTAAGGCTTGAACCAGTCCACATCGAGCATCATCAGGGCCATGGGCTGCTGACTACGGGTGGCTCTAGACCATTCGGCTGCAACGCAACGGTCGAAGTGGCGCCGGTTTGCGATGCCTGTCAGGGGGTCGGTGGAGGAAAGGGCTTCCAGTTGGCGGTTGGCTATTTCCAGGGCCTGGGTGCGCTCGGCAACCCGGGCTTCAAGTTCTGCAGTGTTATGTTTCAGCGTATCCGCCATGGTGCCCAGGCTGTAGGTCAAACTGGAAAGTTCTGCGATGGGGTTTTTGGCCGAAGGTGGGGCAGCCTGCCAATCGCCACTCCGGAGCTGGGTGGCCCAACGGCTCAAGGCATCCAGGGGGCGAGCCAGCCAGTCGGCGGCAAACAGGGCGGCGGCAATCCCGAGAATGCTGAAGCCTAGTGTCAGGTAGGCAATATTGCGAAAGACCTCGGCGGCGGGTTCGGAAAAGTGACTGTCCGGTAGCGTCAGTGCAATGGTGAGCGCGGGGCCATCGGGCAACTGCAGGGTTTGCCAATGAACCAGATGACGGTTGTCGGCAATCTTGACGAATTCAACACCCTGACTGCTCTGGCGTTGCTGAATAAGTTGCCCGGCGGCATGAATGACGGGGTTGTCGCTTTCTCCCGCGAGAATACGCAGGGTCTTGTTGTCTTCCAGTCGATAGACCGGTTCATCGCCGGAGCTGGCCAGCAGTTTGCCATCCGTTTCGGTGATGAAGGCGGTGCCGTCCAGGTTGCTCACCTGACGTTTCAGGAAACTTCCCAATTGCGAGAGGGCCACATCCGCTGTCAGCACGCCGACAAATTTTTGATCGGCGTTGTAGAGGGGCGCGGCCATGCCCATGCCCATGGCGCTATAAGCCCCATGAGCATCATCGATGGCATAGCGATAGGCGGGATACCAACGCAGACTGTCCGCAGCCCTGGTGGCCTGATACCAGGGGCGGGTTCGGGCATCGAAATGCTGGTTACCTACGGCAAACAGCTTGGTTGGGCGGTTGGCGTTATCCACCCGATAAAGGCGCATTTGCAACTGGTGGTTCCGGGTGGATTGGAGAATGCGCAGGGTTTTGTCCGTGCCCAAAGGGGGGCGGCTGGCCGCGTAGTATTCCCCTTCTATGGTGCCGACAGACAGGAAAGTGAGCAGGGGTTGCTGACGAAGCTGGAGCAGGAAGTTGCTCTGCATTTTCTCCGGCTGTTCGATGTCCAGCTGTCCATGGCGAATCTGGGCGGCGTTGTAGGCAACGACCCGGCGGGGCACATCAAAAAAACCGGAGGTCTTGTCGCGAATCTGTAGCGCCAGTTCATCGAGCTGCTGCTGGGCCAGTTGCTCGGCTGCCTGAATTGAGGCTGCAAAGGACAGCCAACCGGATACGCCGATCAGAAGAGGAATGGGCAGCAGCATGACAGCCAGCAGCAGGCTGCGCAGGGGAATCTGGTATCTGGCTGTGTCGGCAAAGGGCATTTCCTCCTGGGACCGAGCAGGGCGGCTCAGGAGTCCCTGGCGGCGCAGAATGGCCGCCAATAGGGCCAGGCCAATAGCCAGGCCGGAGAGGCG
>QKDJ01000136.1 GCA_003252145.1 Azovibrio restrictus | reverse complement strand
TCGGCTTTTTCATGGGCGGGTGACAGATACCGCAGGCACCCGCAGATCAGTAGTGCTCAGAAGGGCAGCTTGATGCCCGGCCAGACGGCTTCCAGTGCCTTGCGGAAGTCACCCTGGATGCGAGCGATAGCGGCCTCGTTGTCGGCCTCAAAGCGCAGCACCACCACGGGGGTGGTGTTGGAGGGGCGGGCCAGACCAAAGCCGTCGGCGTATTCCACCCGCACCCCGTCGATGGTGATGCGTTCCACTTCCCCGTCGAACTTGGCATCGGCCTTGAGCTTGTCCACCAGCACGAAGGGTTCGCCCTCGGCCATCTTGATGTTGAGTTCGGGGGTGGAGACAGCTTTGGGCAGAGCCTTCAGGACCGGGTTGGCATCGGCGCTGCGAGACAGGATTTCCAGCAGGCGGGCGCCCGTGTAGAGACCGTCGTCGAAGCCGTACCAGCGCTCCTTGAAGAAGGTGTGGCCGCTCATTTCGCCGGCCAGGGGGGCGCCGGTTTCCTTGAGTTTGGCCTTCACCAGAGCGTGGCCCGTGTTCCACATGACGGGCTCGCCCCCGTGTTCGCGAATCCAGGGGGCCAGGAGCCGGGTGCATTTCACGTCATAGATGATCTGGCCGCCGGGGACCCGGGACAGTACATCGGCCGCGAAGAGCATCAACTGGCGGTCCGGGAAGATGATTTCCCCATCCTTGGTGACTACGCCCAGGCGGTCCCCATCCCCGTCGAAGGCAATGCCCAGTTCCGCATCGGTTTCCTGCAGGGCTTTGACCACATCGGCCAGGTTTTCCGGCTTGGAGGGGTCGGGATGGTGATTGGGGAAATTGCCATCCACTTCACAGTAGAGGGGAATGATTTCGCAACCCAGGGCCTTGAATAGTTCCGGGGCCACGGCACCGGCTACCCCGTTGCCGCAGTCCATGACGATCTTCATGGGGCGGGCCAGCTTTACGTCGGAGACGATGCGTTCCAGATAGGCGGTCTTCACGTCGGCGCTCTTGCGCTGCCCCTGGCCTGTGAGCATCTGGCCGGCTTCGATACGAGCCTTCAATTGCTGGATGGCATCCAGGGCCAGGGTGGTGCCGCCAATGACCATCTTCAGGCCGTTGTAATCGGGGGGATTGTGGCTACCGGTGACGGACACGCAGGAGTGGCAGCCCAGTTCGTAGGCGGCGAAATAGGTCAGGGGGGTGGGTACGCAGCCGATATCGATGGCGTCCACGCCGGCCGCACAGATACCGTCCATCAGGGCGCCCGCCAGGCTGGGGCCGGAGAGGCGACCGTCGCGACCCACGGCGATGGCAGTCTGATTCTGTTCCCGGGCCAGGGAGCCCAGGGCCTGGCCCACCAGACGGACCACGTCCGGGGTCAGGGTTTTGTCCACGATGCCGCGGATGTCGTAAGCCTTGAAAATTTCTGCGGGTAATGCAGTCATGAGGATTCCTCTGGAGCGAAAGGAAATACGTCGTTTTGAAGGTTGGCCTCGGCGAGCCGAGAAACTTAATGGAGAACCCGGTTTTCCGTTTCCGCGGGAGCGGCATCTGCAGCCGCAGAGCAGTGGCGGCAGACCAGGCGCCAGCCGTGGGCACCCCGGGCATAGACATTGGTGGCCTGGAGGGGGCCGGTGACTTCCTGGCCCACCTGGAGGTTTTCCACCACCTGATGCACGGCCAATAACATGCTGTGCCACTGGGCGATCCGGCTGCCGAGAATCTGCAGGCGGGTGGTTTCCAGTACCTGGCGCCAGCTTTCACGGATGGCGGCCAGCCCCACCAGTTGCTGGCCCGTGGGATGGGTACAGATGACCTCTTCCTCTTCGGACCAGATGGCCATCAGGGCATCCAGATTGCCTTGGGCGACGGCGTCGTAGAAGGCGGCTTCCGCATCTTCTGGGGAGGCGAACTGGGGCGAGGAAGTGGGGGGCGTCATGGGCATGGTGTCAGTTTCCCAGGCGGCTGAGGCAGGTGTCGAGAACCCGGGCGGGTTCCAGCTTGGTCAGGCAATCCGTATGTCCGAAGGGGCAGTCCCGCTTGAAGCAGGGACTGCAAGGCAGGCCCAGGCGCAGGACCGTGGCCTGATCGGACAGGGGGGGCGTGAAATCGGGTGAGGAGGAGCCGAACAGAGCCACAGTGGGCCGATGGAGGGCGGCAGCCACATGCATCAGGCCCGAGTCATTGCAGACGACCAGGGCTGCTTGGGCGATCAGGTCGATGGCCTGATCCAGCCGGGTGACGCCGCAGAGGTTGTGGCAGTTACCCTGAGCCTGGGCGGCGATAGCATCGCCCACGGGTTTGTCCTTACCGGAGCCCAGCAGCCAGACGGGATGTCCCCGTTCCAGCAGCACCCGGGCCAGGGCTGCAAAATGATTCACCGGCCAGCGCTTGGCGGGGCCAAATTCGGCGCCCGGACACAGGACTACCGGACGCCCCTGGGCTTCCAGCTTCAGGGCGGCCAGGGTGACGGCCTGTTGTTCCAGCGAGGAGGTCAGGTGCGGGTTGGGAA
>QKDJ01000166.1 GCA_003252145.1 Azovibrio restrictus | reverse complement strand
GCCCTGGGGCAACTGGAAAGCGGTTCCTTCGCGCTGCCACTGGCTTGGGAGGATAAGTCTCTGAAGCTGGCCGAAGCCGTGGAAATTCCCCTGCTGGATGGCGCCCTGGTGCTTGATCATGCCCAGGCACACATGGGGGCCGAGGGCGATTGGGAGGGCGCCCTGGGTCTGTCGGTATATCCCCTGTCTCTGGAGCGCCTGACCCGGACGTTGGGATTGCCGGCCATGGGCGGCGTTCTGTCGGCTAGTTTGCCTGCCATCCACTATCGTCGGGGAGAGGCCAGTCTGGATGGGGCTCTGGTGATTCAGGTTTTTGATGGTTACCTGAATTGCACGAATTTGCGTCTGATCGATCCTTTTGGCCCTAATCCTCGGGTTCTGGCCGACGTGGATGGACGCCATCTGGACCTGGGGCAACTGACGGAAACCTTCTCTTTTGGCAACGTGACGGGCTATGTAGATGCCCAGCTTCAAGGGTTGGAAATGGCTAGTTGGCAACCGGTAGCCTTCGATGCGCGGATCGTCAGTAGTCCGGGCGATTATTCCCGTCGGATCAGTCAGCGGGCGGTAGCCAATATCTCCGCACTGGGAGGCGGTGGTGCCATGGCTGCCGTGCAGTCCAGCGTCCTGCGTTTCTTCCAGGATTTTGGCTATCGGCGTTTGGGACTCTCTTGCCGACTGGAAAACGGGGTTTGCCATATGGCGGGCATTCCCGGCCAGGATCAAGGGAGCGGTTATGCCATTGTCGAGGGGGGCGGAATCCCGGCTCTGACGGTCATCGGGTACAATCGGGCGGTCCATTGGGATGAACTGGTCAGCCGCCTGAAGGCCGCCATCAGTCATTCCGCCGGCCCCGTCATTAAATGAGGTTGGAGATGCAGAACACATTCCAGAAGACCCTGCTTGCCCTGGCGACGGTCGGGCTGTTATCAGCCTGCGTCACGATCAATATCTACTTTCCTGCTGCCGCTGCCGAAAAGGCGGCCGACCGGATCATCGATGAGGTCTGGCAACTGAAATCCCAGTCTGGTGCCCAGACTCCGGAGCAGGACAACAAGGGAGTTACCCCATGAAGAAAATTTTGATGACAGGCCTGGTTGTTCTGGGGGTATCCCTGGGACTGCCGGCCCAGGCTCAAGGTAACCTGGAAATCAATACTCCGGCCGTGGCTACCCTGAAGTCCTCCATGCAGGGGCGTTTTGCCCAACTGGAGCCCTTGCTGAATGCCGGAGCCTTGGGTTTGACTCGGGACGGGGGGCTGGAATTGCGAGATCCCGCAGCCATTCCCCTGGCCCAGCGTCAGTCCGCCAATAGTCTGGTAGGGGCGGAAAATCGTGATCGGGCTGCCTTGTATCGGGAAATTGCCCGGGCTAACGGGCATCCCGAATGGGAGGGCGATATCGCTCGAACCTTTGGCAGCCGCTGGATCGACAAGGCCCGTTCGGGTTGGTGGGTGCAGGACGCCGGTGGCCAATGGAAACGAAAGTGAGCGGTTTGCGTGAGTTCTCATAGTCCTGTTCTGGTCTTCGATATCGAGACCATTCCTGATGTTCCTGGCCTGCGTCGGCTGCACAGCCTTGATCCCGTACTCTCCGATGCAGAGGTTGCCGAACTGGCCTTCCAGCAACGTCGCGCCCAGGCCGGGCATGATTTCCTCCCCCTGCATCTGCAGCGCATCGTCGCCATTTCCTGCGTTCTGCGGGCGGGCGAAACCTTCAAGGTCTGGTCCCTGGCGGCTCCGGCCTTGTCGGAAGGGGAAATCATCCAGCGCTTCTTCGATGGCATTGAGAAATTCACGCCCCAGATCGTGTCCTGGAACGGCGGCGGCTTTGATCTGCCCGTACTCCATTATCGGGGGTTGATGCACGGAGTCAGTGCGCCCCGTTACTGGGATCTTGGTGACGGAGATTACGCAGACTCCCGGGACTTCAAGTGGAACAACTACATCAGCCGCTATCACATGCGCCATCTGGATCTGATGGACCTGCTGGCCATGTATCAGCCCCGGGCCAATGCGCCTCTGGATGAACTGGCCAAGCTCATGGGTTTCCCCGGCAAGCTGGGCATGGATGGCAGTAAGGTGTGGGAAGCCTGGCAGGCCGGGCAGGCCGATGAAATCAGCAATTACTGTGAAACCGACGTGGTGAATACTTATCTGGTGTTCAATCGTTTCCGCCTCTTGCGCGGCGAACTGGATCGGGAGGCGGCACTGGCCGAAGAAGCCTTTGTGAAGGCTGAACTGGAGCGACTGAATCAAGCCCATTGGCAAGAATATCTGGAAGCCTGGAAGGCTTCTGCGTAAGGAGACATCATGTGGACCTGGCTGGTACTGGCGGGGGTATTGCTCGCCGTGGAAATGATGACTGGCACCCTGGCCCTGTTGTTTGCGGGTCTTGGCGCCTTGGTGGCCGCGGGCTTGGCCTATGGTTTGTCCGACAGCCTGGCCTTGCAGATTGCCGTGTTTGCCGTGGCATCCGTGTTGGGGACTGTGGTGGCCTGGCGTCGTTTCAAGAC
>QKDJ01000016.1 GCA_003252145.1 Azovibrio restrictus | reverse complement strand
GCTGGAAGCCGCAGCCCAGGCCGGGATTCTGGTCAAGGATGGTGGGGTGTATGCAGCGACCCAAGGACCTCGCCTGGAGACTGCGGCGGAAATCTGTCGCTTCGAGCGGGATGGGGCTGCTGTGGTGGGGATGACCGGTATGCCGGAAGCTGTCCTGGCCCGGGAATTGGAAGTGCCTTATGCCGCCATCAATCTGATTGCCAACCATGCGGCAGGGCGGGGCGAGAGTGCGGAAGGCATCCATTTCGAACGCCTGGAAGAAGTGCTACAAGGGGCCATGGGCCGGGTGCGTACAGTTATTGAACAACTGGTGGGGTGTTACTGCAGCCGAGGCTGAAGCAGCTTGGCACCGGGGTGAGGCCGCCTGGCAACGTCAGGCGTGACTCACCAGACAGTTTTTGCCTCTGGATTTGGCTTCATAGGTTGCTGCGTCGGCCCGGCAGATGAAGTCGCTTGCGGTCTCACCTGGGTGATACAGACTGGCACCTACGCTGATGGTGCATTGAACGGGGAGCCCCTGTTCGCTTTCCACCACTTGCTGGGCGAACATTTCACGGCAGCGGTTGCCGATCAAGGCGGCGCCTTCCAGGTCCGTTTCCGGCAGCAGGACCACGAATTCCTCTCCCCCATAGCGATAGGCGCTGTCACTGGTGCGCAGGCAGTGTTTCAGGACACTGGCAAGGGACTGCAGGACCTGATCACCCTCCAGGTGCCCGTAGGTATCGTTGATTTTCTTGAAGTCATCCGCATCGATGACCAGCAGTGACAAGGGGTGGTTATAGCGGCTGGCCCGCAGCATTTCCTGCTTGAGCTGTTCCCGCAAGTGACGGGAGTTGTAGAGTCCCGTGAGGGCATCCGTCATGCTGAGTTGCTTGTAGCGTTCCTCGCTACGTTTGAGAGCCTCTTCAGCCCGGTGGCGGGCCGTCACGTCCTGCAGGGTTTCAATGGCACCGACGATCTGGCCGGAGGCATCCTTCAGGACTGCGGCAGTGAAGTAAAGCCAGCATCCGTCCTCCCCAAACATGGGAAAGTAATCCTCCGCTTCGTAAGCACCGGGAATGATGGCTGAGGGGCGGAACTTGCCAGAATAAAACTGGCTGATGGCATTTTCCAGGGCCTGATCGATGATCAAATCGGCCATGATGGGGCGGGCGGAAGGATAGAACGGTGCCCATTGTCGATTGGTGCCTATCATCTGGCTGGCAGGTGTGCCGGTCAGAATGCTGCAGGCACGGTTCCAGTGGGTGATCCGGTGCTGGCTGTCGATGACAATGGTGGCGACCGGGTTGCCCTCAATGATCTGTGAGAGTTCCGGGTGGCCCAGATTCATGTTGGGGGACATGGGGCACCTGCTTTTGTTTTGTTGGAATGTGGCTTGCCAAAGCTGGCTATTTCCGTGTGCCCTGATGTTATAACAAAGGTGGTAGTGTGAGAAGCCGCTGGGAGCGGCCTCTCAAATCTGCAAGGTGTCCAGAAGGGCGCTTTCCAGATGCAGGCGACCATGGCTTTTTTCCAGAGCCGATCCTGCCACCAGGAAGGTATCTTCCACCCGTTCTCCCAGAGTGGCGATGCGTGCCGCTTTCAGGGCAATGCCATGTTCCGTCAGAATGCGGGCCACATTGAACAGCAGACCGGGCCGGTCGGCGGCCATCAGGGTCAGGATGTGCTGAGCCTCCCGTTCATCCGGGCGAATATGGACTTCGGGTGTGATGGGGAAATGTCTGACCTGCCGGGAGAGGCGTCCGGATGCAGGTTCCTCGGGAGGCTGTCCGGATTCCAGTTGGCGGGCCAGTTCCGTTTCGATGAAGGGAATCATGTCCCGGTCGCTGGCGTTGTTGGCCACATCCAGAAGAATGAAGGAGTCCAGGGCGTAGCCGTGCCGGGTGGTGTGAATCTTGGCGTCGGCGATGGTGTAACCGGTCTTGGCGAAGAAACCAACCTGGCTCAGGAACAGCTGGGGCTGGTCCAGGGTGTAGACCATGACCTGCAAGCCTCCACCAGGGTGCAGCCGGGCCTTGATCACTGGCTTGTCGATCTGGGTACGGTAGTGCAGGGCGCGGGTGTGCCAGGCGATTTCTTCGGCCGTATGGCGCAGGAAATAGACCGTATCCAGCTGGCTCCAGAGGCGTTCGTGTACCGTGTCAGACAGGGCAAAGTAGCGCAGCTGGCGGAGGGCTTCGGCCTGCCGTTCCTGGATGACCCCTTCGGGTTCAGGCGTGTCGCCGGTTTCCAGGCAGCGCAGGGACAGTCGGTACAGATCCTCCAGCAGCTTGGCCTTCCAGTTGTTCCAGACCTTGGGGCTGGTGCCGCGCACATCGGCCACGGTCAGCAGGTAGAGGGCGGTCAGATGGCGCTTGTCCTTCATCCGGGCTGCGAAGGCTGCAATGACTTCCGGATCAGTCAGGTCTTCCTTCTGGGCCACCTGGGACATCTGCAGGTGATGTTCCACCAGCCAGACAATCAGTTCCGCATCCTCCTGGGCAATCCCGTGGTTGGTGCAGAATTCCCGTGCATCCTCCATGCCCAACGTGGAGTGATCTCCTCCGCGGCCTTTGGCAATGTCGTGGAAGATGGCAGCCACATACAGCACCCAGGGGCGCTTGAAGGCATTGTGCAGTCGGCTGCAGAAGGGGTATTCGTGGGCGAATTCTTCCAGGGCAAAACGGCGCAGGTTGCGCAGCACCATGAGAATGTGTTGATCCACCGTGTAGACGTGGAACAGGTCATGCTGCATCTGGCCCACGATCTTGCCAAAGGCGGGCAGATAACGGCCCAGGATGCCGTACTGGTTCATGCGCCGGAATTCGTGGACCACGCCCTGGGGGCTCTGGAACAGTTGCAGGAACAGGGCGCGATTGTGAGGGTCCTTGCGAAAGCCCGCATTGATCAGGTCTCGTCCCCGCCACAGGGCGCGCAGGGTGCGGGCGGTCATGCCCTTTAGCTCCGGGTGCTGCTGTAGGAGGAGGAAGCTTTCCAGCAGGGCGGCGGGCTTCTCCTCGAAGACCTTCTCGTGGCAGACATCGAGAAAGCCAGCCGTGATCTGGAAATGTTCGTTAAGGGGCTGGGGTGGCGCCGAAGGCGGGGGCATCAAGGCGGCGGCCAGGTTCTGCAGCAGAACAATATTGAGCTGGGTGACGGTCTTGGCGTTCCGGTAATAGGCCTGCATCAGCTCTTCAGAGGCCCGCTTGGTGGCCGTAGCCTCCACGCCCAGGGCATCGGCCAGTCCTGTTTGATGGTCAAACAGAAGGCGGTCCTCCCGGCGATTGGTCAGGAGGTGCAGGCGGATGCGCAGGTGGCGCAGGTAGCTTTCACAACGCTGGAGCTGGATCAGCTCTCCTTGTGTGATGAAGCCGTGATTCTTCAGGTCCCGCCAGCGGGAACCGTAGCCACCTGCTTGTGCGATCCAGAGGATGTTCTGCAAGTCCCGCAGCCCTCCCGGGCTTTCCTTGCAGTTGGGCTCCAGGCTGTAAGGGGTTTCCTGGTGCCGGACGTAGCGCTCTTCCTGTTCCAGGCGTTTGGCCTTGAAAAAGGCCTGGGGATTCATGGCCTGTTTCAGGGAAGTGCTGAAGCTTGAGTACAGGGTTTCGTTGCCCGTCAGCAAACGATTTTCCAGCAGGGCCGTCTGGATGGTGATGTCGCTTGCGGCTTCGCTCAGACATTCCGGCAGGGTCCGGACACTGTGGCCCACCTCCAGCCCGATGTCCCAGAAACTGCCGATCAGCCTTTCCAGGCGAGAGGTCAGTTCTTCATCAGGTTCCTGAGGCAGAAGGATGAGCAGATCCACATCTGAGCCCGGGTAAAGCTCCCCTCGCCCGAAGCCTCCTACCGCCACCAGGGCGATGTCTGGTGGAAACTCCAGGGATTGCCACAGGGCAATCAAGGTGTCGTCCGCCAGCTGGCAATGGTGGTCCAGGTAGATCACCGCATTGGGCTCTTCCTGATAACGGCGAGCCAGTTCCTGGCGACCTGCCTTGAGCTGGTCCCTCAGGGTCTTGACAGTCTGCAGGTCGGTCATGCGGTAATGAAGGCAGGGGGAGGAGGGCAAGCGTCAGATAGGGTGAGTACTTCGTAACCGGTTTCGGTAACCACAATGGTGTGTTCCCATTGAGCCGAGAGACTGCGGTCCTTGGTCACGATGGTCCAGCCATCCGGCATTTCACGGATGGCAGCCTTGCCCGCATTGATCATGGGCTCGATGGTGAAAATCATGCCGGGAACCAGTTCGGGTCCGGTGCCGGCCTTGCCGTAGTGGAGCACCTGGGGATCTTCATGGAATTTGCGCCCGATACCGTGGCCACAGAATTCCCGCACCACCGAATAACCATTCTTTTCTGCGTGCTTCTGGATGACGGCGCCGATGTCACCCAGGTAGCCCCCGGGTTTCACCGCTTGAATGCCGATCCACATGCATTCATAGGTGACGTCGCAGAGGCGTTTGGCCTGGATGGAAGGTTCTCCCACGCAGAACATGCGGCTGGTGTCACCGTGAAAACCTTCCTTGATGGTGGTGATATCCAGATTGATGATGTCACCGTTTTTCAAGGGGCGGTCATTGGGCAGGCCGTGGCAGATCTGGTGGTTGATGGATGTGCAGATGGAGAAGGGGTAGGGCTTGTAGCCCGGCGGGGCGTAATTCAGGGGGGCGGGAATGCAGCCCTGAACATTGACCATGTAGTCATGGCAAAGCCGGTCAAGCTCCTCTGTGGTGGTGCCAGCTTTGACAAAGGCTTGGATGTAATCGAGGACTTCAGAGGCCAGTCGGCCGGCAACCCGCATTTTTTCGATTTCTTCGGGCGTCTTGATGTGAATGGTCATGGGCGCGTTCTTGTTCTGTGAGGGCGAAAGGATAAGGGAAGGGATGCCTCTTCGGCAATTTGTCACGCCAGGTGGTTCCCTTTGCCGGTGTATTTCTTTCCCGGTTTCAAGCAGGTGCCAGATGCATGATCCCTTTGTCTTGGTTTATAGAAGACTGCTATAATCAAAAAGTTTCCGCCATTGTGGGCGGAGATTCGGGCGCTGTGCCCGGTAATCCTCACATCCGCCCATTAAGGGTGCTTCGGTTGCTGACCGGGGCGTTGGTGGCGGATGGTGGTTCAACCCTTAATTGGAG
Source organism: Azovibrio restrictus (assembly GCA_003252145.1). Classification (GTDB taxonomy): domain Bacteria; phylum Pseudomonadota; class Gammaproteobacteria; order Burkholderiales; family Rhodocyclaceae; genus Azovibrio; species Azovibrio restrictus_A. Next base: position 4,481 of record QKDJ01000016.1, on the reverse strand, counting down.
TTATTGCAATGTCTGTGACCATGCGTCAAATGCTGGAGGCTGGTGTCCATTTCGGCCACCAGACCCGTTTCTGGAACCCCAAGATGGCCTCTTACATCTTCGGTGCCCGGAACAAGATTCACATCGTTAACCTGGAAAAGACCCTGGCCAAGTACAACGAGGCCATGGAATTCGTGAAGAAGCTGTCTTCCAATCGCGGTTCCATCCTCTTCGTGTCCACCAAGCGCCAAGCTCGCGAAATCATCGCTGAAGAAGCTCGTCGTGCTGGTGCTCCCTATGTGGACCAGCGTTGGCTGGGTGGCATGCTGACCAACTTCAAAACCGTGAAGCTGTCCATCAAGCGTCTGAAGGATATGGAGGCTGCTGTGGAAGCCGGTGATCTGGAGCGCATGTCCAAGAAGGAAGCCCTGGACTTCTCCCGTGAGCTGGAAAAGCTGCAAAAGTCCATCGGCGGCATCAAGGATATGGTGGGTCTGCCTGACGCTATCTTCGTGGTTGACGTGGGTTACCACAAGATCGCCGTGACCGAAGCTTCCAAGCTGGGTATTCCCGTGATTGGCGTGGTCGATACCAACCACAGCCCCGCTGGTGTGGATTACGTGATCCCCGGTAACGACGACTCCTCCCGTGCCATCCGTCTGTACGCCCGTGGCGTGGCCGATGCCATCCTGGAAGGCCGTAGCCAAGTGATCCAAGAGATCGTGGCTGCCGGTTCCGACGAAGAATTCGTCGAAGTCGAAGAATCTGCCGAGTAATCTCTTTGTAATGGCGGAGCTTGAAGCCTGGCTTTAAGCTCCGCCATTGTTCGTTTTTGATCTTATTCCGGAGAACAAGATGGCGGAAATCACCGCAAGCATGGTTAAGGAACTGCGCGAAAAGACCGACGCGCCCATGATGGAATGCAAGAAGGCCCTGTCCGAAGCTGCTGGCGACATGGTCAAGGCTGAGGAAATCCTGCGCGTCAAGCTGGGTAACAAGGCCAGCAAGGCTGCTGCCCGTGTGACGGCTGAAGGCGTGGTGGGTATCTATATTTCCGGCGACGCCAAGCTGGGCTCCATCCTGGAAGTGAACTGCGAAACCGACTTCGTGGCCAAGAACGACGACTTCCTGGGTCTGGTGGATAACTGTGCCGAACTGGTAGCCACCAAGGCTCCTGCCGATGTGGATACCCTGTCTGCTCTGCCCCTGGGCGAAGGTACCGTGGAAACCACCCGTGCCGCTCTGGTAGGCAAGATCGGTGAAAACATGTCCCTGCGCCGTTTCGTGCGCGTGGAAGCCAAGGGTCAGCTGCTGTCCTATATCCACGGCGGCGCCAAGATCGGCGTGCTGCTGGATCTGGTAGGTGGTGACGAGCAACTGGGCAAGGATCTGGCCATGCACATCGCTGCCAACAAGCCCAAGTCTCTGGACGCTTCCGGTGTGGACGCTGCCCTGATCGAGACCGAGCGTCGCGTGGCCATCGAAAAGGCCAAGGAATCCGGCAAGCCCGAAGCCATGCTGGAAAAGATCGCTGAAGGCACCGTGCAGAAGTTCCTGAAGGAAGTCACTCTGCTGGGTCAGGTTTTCGTGAAGGCCGAAGATGGCAAGGAAACCGTGGAACAGCTGTTGAAGCGCAAGGGCGCTTCCGTGGCTAGCTTCACCCTGTACGTGGTGGGCGAAGGCATCGAGAAGAAGGTGACTGACTTTGCTGCTGAAGTGGCTGCTCAAGCTGCTGCTGCCGCCCAGAAGTAATTTCCTGATAGATCCAGGGAGCTAGACGATGACCACACCCAAGTACAAGCGCATTCTCCTGAAGCTTTCCGGCGAGGCCCTGATGGGGAGCGATGCCTACGGTATCAATCCTCAGACCATCAGTGACATCGTGGGTGAGATCAAGGCGGTGGCTGATCTGGGTGTGGAAATCGGCGTGGTGATCGGCGGGGGTAACATCTTTCGCGGGATGGCGGGTACCGCCACCGGCATGGATCGCGCCACCGCGGATTACATGGGCATGCTGGCTACGGTCATGAATGCCATGGCCCTGTCCGATGCCATGCGCCAGAAAGGGCTCAATGCCCGGGTGCAGTCCGCATTGAATATCGAGCAGGTGGTGGAGCCCTATATTCGGGGCAAGGCCATCCGCTATCTGGAAGAAGGCAAGATCGTCATCTTTGGCGCTGGAACGGGTAACCCCTTCTTCACCACGGATACGGCTGCTGCCTTGCGCGGCTCCGAAGTCGGTGCCGAGATTGTGCTCAAGGCCACCAAGGTGGATGGCATTTACACGGCAGACCCCAAGAAGGATGCCTCCGCCACCCGCTACGAGCAGATCAGTTTCAATGAAGCCATTGCCAATAATCTGGCGGTGATGGATGCGACGGCTTTTGCCCTGTGTCGGGATCAGAAGCTGCCCATCAACGTATTTTCAATTTTCAAGCAAGGTGCCTTGAAGCGCGTGGTCTGCGGCGAGAACGAAGGCACCTTGGTGTATTGCTGAGCGAGGTCCTCATGATTGCCGAAATGAAGAAAACCGCCGAAGGCAAGATGCAGAAGTCCATCGAAGCCCTCAAGAACGATTTGGCCAAGGTCCGTACGGGCCGGGCTCATACGGGGATTCTGGATCACGTGCAGGTTGAGTATTACGGTTCCTTGGTGCCCGTCAATCAAGTGGCCAATGTGACCCTGATTGATGCCCGTACCATTGGTGTGCAGGTTTGGGAAAAGCCCATGGCCGCCAAGGTGGAAAAGGCCATTCGTGATTCCGATCTGGGTCTGAATCCTTCCGCTCAAGGGGAAGTGATCCGCGTCCCCATGCCGCCCCTGACTGAAGAGCGTCGTCGTGATCTGGCTAAGGTGGTGAAGGGCGAGGGGGAGAATGCCAAGGTGGCCATCCGCAATCTGCGCCGTGATGCCAACAATGGCCTCAAGGAAGGGGTCAAGAAAAAGGAAATCTCCGAGGACGACGAGCGTCGTGCCCAGGAAGAAATCCAGAAGCTGACCGACAAGTACGTGGCCGAAGTGGACAAAATGCTCGCTCAGAAGGAGAGCGAGCTGATGGCCGTCTGAGTCCACTTTGAAAACCCCCAGGCCTTACTGAGTGTCTCTTTTCAAAAGCGCAACCCGTGAGGTGCCGGAAGTCAAACCGGTACCTTGCCATGTGGCCATCATCATGGATGGTAACGGGCGGTGGGCTAAGAAGCGCTTTCTGCCCCGGGTGGCCGGGCATGTGAAGGGCGTGGAGTCCGTGCGGGATGTGGTGGGGGCTTGCATCAAACAGGGTGTGGAATACCTGACCCTGTTTGCTTTCAGTTCGGAAAACTGGCGTCGTCCTGCCGAAGAAGTCAGCCTCCTCATGCAGTTGTTCGTGAAGGCCCTGCAGCAGGAGGTGGACAAGCTCAATCGCAATGGGGTCCGCCTGCGCGTGATTGGTGACCTGTCCCGTTTCGAGCCGAAAATTCAGCAGCTGGTGGCAGATGCCGAAGCGCGGACTGCAGAAAATACCCGTTTGCATTTGACTATTGCCGCCAATTACGGGGGGCGCTGGGATATGTTGCAGGCCGCTAATCGCCTGGCCCTTGAACATCCGGAGCGCGTAGGGCAGTGGACCGAGGATGATCTGGCGCCTTATCTGTCCTGCGCCTTTGCTCCCGAGCCGGATTTGTTCATCCGGACAGGGGGGGAGCAGCGCATCAGTAATTTCCTGCTCTGGCAACTGGCCTATTCCGAATTCTTTTTCACCGATGTCCTGTGGCCCGAGTTTGGCGAGACAGCGCTTCAGGACGCTATCCATTCCTACCAACATCGAGAACGTCGTTTCGGCCGAACCAGTGAACAGCTGACAGGCGCCGAAGGTTCTCAGGCCTGATATCCCCATGCTGAAAACCCGCATCATTACCGCCCTGATCCTGATGCTGGTATTGGTGCCTGCCATCACCTGGCTGCCACAACAAGGATGGGCTGTATTCACCGCGCTGGTCATTGCACTCGGTGCCTGGGAGTGGGGCGCCTTGGTTGGACAGCAGGCGCGAGGGCGTGTGATTTATGGCGCTTTGGTGGGTGGTGGGCTTCTGGCGTTTACCCTGCTCATGCCCGACTGGCTGTTTTGGCCCAATGCTGAACTTAAGCCCGTCTTGTCGATCCTTTATGGCCTGACGACCTTGTTCTGGCTGATTTTGGTGCCCTTGTGGCTGAGATATCGCTGGCCCATATCCGGAATTTCAGGCTTGTTGCTCGGGCTGGTGGTCCTATGCCCGGCTTGGCTGGCCTTGGTGCAATTTCGTGCCCTAGGTGTCGCGTTGTTGTTGGCAGTTCTATCGATAGCCTGGGTGGCTGATATTGCCGCCTATTTTTCCGGACGAGCCTTCGGTAAACACAAGCTGGCCCCCTCTGTCAGTCCGGGAAAAACCTGGGAAGGAGTCGTTGGCGCGGTACTGGGCGTCCTGATCTTTGGTTTCATCGTGGGGCCTTGGGCGGCTATATCCGTTGTAACCTGGGCACTGTTA
>QKDJ01000354.1 GCA_003252145.1 Azovibrio restrictus | reverse complement strand
GGCTGTAACGCTTTATCCACTCATAGAGCGTGGGTTGGGAAATCCCCAATCGCTTGGCCACATCCGGGGCTGAATGCCCTCGATCCGTGACCTGCTTCACCGCCTCAACCTTGAACTCTTCCGGATACCGCTTCGTACTCATCATGCCTCCTGTCTGCGCTTACGTTTAAAGCAGCGGAGTGTCTACCAGTTCCGGGGCGATTCAGTTCAAGCAGCTACTCCATTAGCAAGACAGCCTCAACAGAAGGTATTGAGGCTAGATATCCACTTGTCTGAAAGGACAGGCGAACCCTGCCCGTGGATTAATGTGATGCCTCAGCCTTCAGACATCGATCAGACCTTGATATGTGAGGACTAGACTTTGAAACCAGAAACTGACTGTTTGAGTTCGTCCGCCATCGACTTGAGTTGATCGGCAGTCATCGCTACCCGTGAGACCGCCCCGCTGGTTTCTTCGGTCATGTGGGCGATGTTTTCGACCCGCTTGGCAATGTCGCTGCTCGTTGAACGCTGTTCGCGCAAGGAGTTGGAGATTCCGCTCACTGCCTGTACGACACCTTTCGAACCGTCACTGATCAGTCGCATCGACTCACCGGCACGGCTGGCCAGTGCCACTCCTTCCGTTACACGCTGATTGCCCTGCTGCATCGCTGCCATGGCTTGGGTGGTGTGATTCTGGATGCTGGCGATCATCGACGAAATTTCCTGCGCTGATGTAGTCGTCCGTTCCGCGAGCTTGCGGACCTCATCGGCAACCACAGCGAACCCACGGCCTTGCTCACCCGCACGGGCAGCCTCGATGGCTGCATTCAGGGCCAGCAGGTTGGTCTGGTCGGCGACTTCCCTGATCACATTGGCGATGCTGCTGATCTGTTGCGACTGAGCGGAGAGCGTAGCCATCTGCTGGGCTGTTTCGTTCACATTCTGGGCAATGCGGGTCATTTCGTCCGTCGCATCCTTGACTTGCAAGGCGCCCTGGTCTGAGCGACTGCCCGATTCCGTGGCGATCTGTTCGGCCTCCTGGGCACTCCCGGCCACAATGTCGATACTGACCGTCAGCTCTTCGATTGAGGCAGCCACGGACACGGTGTCATCACTCTGCTGTGATGCACTGGCCGACACCTGGCTGGAAGCGGCAGCGAGCTCCGCCGCTGAACGGGAAACGTTGGCTGAACTGGTCAGCACCTTGCGAATCAGTTGTGCCAACTGATCCTGCATGACCTTGATCGATGCCATCAGGCTGTCCTGACTGGTGCCCTCGATGTTCACGCTGCTCGAAAGATCGCCGGCAGCGATGCGTCGGGAAACTTCCATGGCGTAACGCGGTTCCCCTCCGAGCTGGTGAATGATGCTTCTGCTGATGTAGAGCGAGAGGACGATCAAGGCGCCGAGCATGACCAGCGCAGTGACCAGACTGCCTGAAATGATGCTTGCACGTGTCGTATCGAACTGCTTGTCCGCTTCCTCGGCTTCAGCGGCCAGCGATTGGGCAAAGGGGGTCATGGCATCGTCAATAGCCTGGACATACTTGTCCATTTCGTCGTCCAGTGGCCGGATTTGCTTGAGATCGGCATCTGCCTTGAGTAGCGGCAGGACCTGGGATTCATACAACGTTGTGAGTGCCTGATGCGCAGCTCTGGCTTGTTCCGCCCATTGCTTCTCTTCCGGGGTATCCGCAATCTCGGTGGCGCGGACCAGGACCTTTTCCGTTGCGGCCTTGATTTCAGCCCAGTCTTTGGCCGACTCGGCCAGATTCCGGTTGATGATGCTGTCGGCAATCACCTGGTACATGACAGGGCCAATCTTGGCGGTGATCTGCATTTCGCTACTTTCGCTGCTGCGCTTGTAGCCAGCGTCCTGCAGATCACCGAGGTGGCTCATGCCGAACCACGCAATCAGCAGCAACAGGGAGAAGGTTGCCGCCGCAATCGCCAGCAACATGTGTAGCCGACTTGAAACCTTGAGGTTTTCCATTGTGAATGGCCTTCCAAACGAGAGGATTTTATGGATCAAAAGACTACCATCACCATCGGGTACTTTTATGCAATTCAACAAATTAAACGCAAGCACACCTAAATTTTATGCAAATATCACCGTCCCATCACTCATGCAAAGTCAGTTGTGGTCGATATGTTGCTCAGGAGATGAGATAGGGGCATCAACCCTACTATTCCCCGAAGCCTTAACGGACACCCCGTTCAGCGAATCGTTCCTGAGTCAGGCATGAATACTCCCTGCAAACATGCACTCAGCGCATTGGCACCGTGTTCAACCATACCATTGCTTCCACCAGTTGAATCTGTAATTAAAGGCTGCCGTACAATGTGGCTGATAGCCTTAAATTCTGTACCTTGAATGCCAGATTGATCCTGATGAATTTGCTGCCTGCTGTATCAAGAACGGCCAGCAGAATGATTCAACGGCACGAGGCGAATACGTTTCGGAAAAACTGAAAGTGGTCTAAATCCACGTGATGTAGGCCTGCCTGAACAGCACCCTGTACCAACTGTCGTCCAGCCGACAGACTCCCCTTCCTTTATTGCTTAAAGTGAACCTGTCCGAAACAAGTTTGACAGGAGAACACCATGACCCAGGATTGCGGTTGCAAGCGCCTTCAGTCCGGCGAAACAACAGATCGCTACGTGAGCTTTGCCGGCATTGATTGCGACGGTAACGCCCGGCTCATCATGGAATGTATAGACCGGCACCTTGCCATTCCCGAGCGCAACAATGTGTTCTGGCAATACTTCAACAAGAAGCGCGCCGGTGGTTCCGGTACCAAGCCCGATGATCTTTTCCTCATCCACTCCAACATCAATCAGGTGCGCGAGTTGTTTGAAACCTGGGAAGACGACGAGGCCATGGCCCTGTTGGTTCAGCTGGAAGAGGAGTGCTGCTGAGCCCAGCTCAGCCCATGGGCTGAAGGACGGATAGACAGGTGGGCATGCCTCTCGTATGCTCACCAGATAACACTATCTGCATAAAGCCCATGACATTAGCTCCTGTCTTTTGGCAGCCTGGGAGCGAGTTCCAGCTGACTCCGGTAGCCCAGGACATCTGGCTGGCTCGCCACCCACTCAGTTTCTATGGTTTCCCCATGGTCACCTGCATGACCGTGGTACGCCTGGGCAATGGGGATTTGTGGGTGCATTCCCCCATCCCCCTGTCCAAACCTCTGCTACGCAATCTGGAAGCCCTGGGTCCGGTGCGCCATATCGTGGCCCCCAACCGGCTCCACCACCTTTATGCCCAGGCCTGCCTGGCCAGCCATCCTCAAGCCACCCTCTACGTGGCCCCGGGACTCCCCGACAAGAACCCGGCACTGGCGGAATTCCCTTTGATTCCCGCACCGGAAGCGGCGCCCTGGCATGCCGACATTGACCAGATTTTCGTGGCGGGAAACACCGAACTCAACGAAACCGTATTTTTCCACCAGCCCAGCAGCAGCCTGATCATGACGGACCTGGCGGTCTATCTGGGCCCCTGGGATGCTTTGCCCACCCGCCTTTATGCCCGCCTCAACGGATGTTACAACCGCTTTGGCCATTCCTTCATGCTGCGTCATTTCTTCAAGGACAGGCAAGCTTCCAGAGCCGCGGTGGAACATATGCTCAACTGGGATTTTGAGCGCATCATTCCGGCCCATGGGCCCCGCATAGAAACGGATGCCCGCCATCATTTCCTCAAGGCTTTTGCCTGGCTGTTGCAAGCCTGAACGGCTTCATATGGAAGGAATCACCATGCGAACCCCCGCCCTGCTCCTCATTACCCTGCTCCTGAGCGCCTGCGGCGTGGAGACCGCGACCACGGCAGCTACCGCTGCCAAGCTCAAGGCTGACGAAGTGCAAAACGCCAAGGAGACCGAACAGCGGGTCATGCAACAGCTGGATGTGGCCCAGCAGGCCCAGCAACAGCGCCAGCAGGAGATGGATGCCGCCGGGCGTTAATGAGCCGCCACCTCCACCGCTTCCACTGTTTTCACCCTGGTTTCCGGCACCTCTACCGCAGACCAACCGCCCCCCAGGGCCAGGAACAAACGCACCTGGTCGGCCACCACCTGACCACTCATGGCGGCGAGTTCGGCCTCGCTGGCAGCCAGGGCATTCTGGGCCGCCAGGTCATCCACATAGGGCAGACGCCCGGCCTGGTACAGCCTGCGCACCTGCCCGGCCGCTTCCTCCGAACGCTGGTGGGCTTGCTGCAAGGATTCCTGCCGATCCAGATCCCGGGCCAATACGGTCAAAGCCCCTTCCACATCCCCCAGGGCACGTAGCACCACCCCGTCAAAATTGGCCAGGGCTGCTGCTGCGGCAGCATCTGCCTGATGCACCCGGGCTTTCTCCGCTTCACCGGGCAAGGTCCAGGAAATCAGAGGCCCCAGACTCCAACGCTGGGTGCGCGCCTGCCCCATGTGTTCGAGCAGGCCGGTAGCCCCCAGGGAATAGCCAATGCTGATACTGGGATAGAGGGCAGCCGTGGCCACCCCGATGCGTGCCGTGGCACCAGCCAGATGACGTTCGGCCTGGCGCACATCAGGACGACGCTTCAACAGGCCCGCGCCATCTCCCACGGGAATGGGCTGAGTCAGTTGAGGAGCCCCATGGCACCGGGCCAGATTCTGGGGATAGTCCCGAGGAGGCCGCCCGGAAAGCACGGCAATCCGGTACAAGGCCAGACGTCGCCGGGCCTCATAAACCGGAAGCCCCGCCTTGAATTGAGCCACCTGGGCCTGGGCCCGGCTCAAATCCACCAGGGGCCGACGCCCGGCATTGACCAGCCGCTCCACCACCTGCTGGCCATCTTCCAGCAGTTCCAGGCGATGTTGAGAAATCTGTTGCTCCCGGCCCGCGCTGCAAAGTTCTCCCCAAGCCTGAACCAATTCGGCCACTACGGCTAGACGCGCTTGTTCCAGGGCGGCCTGACTGGCTTCCTGATCAGCCTGGGCGGCCTCCACGGCCCGCTTCAGGCCACCCGCCAGGTCCAGGTTGAAATGACCGGCCAGCCCGGCATCCCCCAGATTCAGAACGGGCAATGCCTCTTCCAGCAGATATTCCTCTCCGGAAAGCTGGGCCCGTGACACACCCACATCCATATCCAGGGAAGGCTCCTGGGCTCCATGGGCCTCTTCCAGCACCCCTTCGGCTCTGGCCACCCGGGCGGCAGCGATGCGCACATCCGTATTGGCCATCAGCGCCGCTTCGATCAGGGCATCCAGTTGGGCGTCCCCATAGAGTTTCCACCAGTGGTCCTCAATGGGGGCCTGGCTGCTCCCGGTGCTGGCCGCCACAAAACTTCCCTGGGCCTGGGGGGACTTGAACAGGCTGAATTCCGGCAAGTGGTAATCGGGACCCACGGCACAACCCGTCAGCAGAGCCAGGACCAGACTACTGGCCAGAAGGCGCAAGGGCTTCATGAATGATCCCCTTCCTGCTCCGGCAGGATGGTGACGCTGGCCGTACGCCCGGCCACCAGACCCAGTTGATCCGGCGTGCCATCCAGGGCCACCCGCACGGGCACCCGTTGGGCCAGACGCACCCAACTGAAAGTGGGATTCACATTGGGCAGCAGATTGTTACCCGCAGTCCGGTCCCGGTCCTCGATACCGGAGGCGATGCTCACCACCTTGCCCTGCAGGACCCGGTCATCGCCCATCAGGCGCACCTGGGCGGTCTGCCCCACATGAATGCGGCCCAGCTTGGTTTCCTCGAAATAACCTTCCACCCGGAAGGAAGAGGAGTCTATCAGGGCCAGCACGGGCTTGCCGGCGGACACGTAATTGCCTACCCGCAGATTCAAGTCGGACAGAATGCCATCGGTGGCGGCCCGCACCGTGGTGCGCTCCAGGTTGAGGGCGGCCTCATCCCGTTCCACCTGGGCCTGAGCCAGGGCAGCAGCGGCCACTTCCACCCGGGAACTGCCCTGCTCCTTGTTTTCGTTGGCCACCAGATTGCCCAAGGCATGATTACGGGCGGCTTCCCGCCGGGCCTGGATCAGAGTGGTACGCGCCGACTCCAGCCGGGCTTCGGCCTGACGCAGGGCCAGTTCATAACGGACCGGATCAATCTGGAACAGCACCTGTCCCTGCTTGACGGGCTGGTCGTTGATCACCGACAACTGGGTGACCAGTCCGGCCACATCGGGAGCCACCTGAACGATGTCGGCCCGCACCCGGCCATCGGGAGTCCAGGGTTCCACCTGATAGCGATACCAGATGCGCCCGCCCGCCACCAGGGCCAAAGTCACGGCGATCAGGGTGATGGCCACAGGGCCGATCTTCTTTTTCAGGTTTTGCAGGTTCAAGGCGTTCATGACAGTCACCACACTCACAGATGGGTCAGGCTCAGGAGCAGGCCCCAAAGCACGACAAACAAAGCACATTCAAACAGGGCCGGGTGCCACACATGGCGGTAGAAACCCACCCGGGCCAGAACACGGTTGAGGCCGAAAGTAGCCACCAGGGCCAGCATGCTGGTCACCAGCTGGGAGGTCAGATAGACCCCGAAAACGTCGAATTCGCCACTCATGCCGGGCACTCCACGGAAGACATCAGGCCAGGGTTGGCCTGGGGAAACAGGTTGCGACGCAGCCCCACCAGGGCGGCCACCGCAGCATCCGTCCCTTCCGGCTCGGTACTCACCCGGACCAGGGCCCGATCCAGCGTCGCCAGCAGATGCTCCGCACCCTCAGCAGCTCTGGACGCCCCGGCATCAGCAGCCAGTTGGCGGTAGTACTCGGCCAGGGCTGCCAGCAAATCCTCCACCACTTCAGCCACATGGGGCGCTGCCTTGCTGCGCAATTCCTGCAGCACCAGCAGATCCATGCCCACCCGTAGCTCCTTCAGGACACTGTCACCGGTCAGTTCCGGATCGGACAGGGCGGCCAGCCGGGGCGCCAGGAGCCCCAGGCGATCCACCATGCGCGAGGTAAAGGCGGCCGCCGGTTCGACGACCCGCCCCTGGGCCATACGGGCCAGATTGCCCCAGCTGTGCAACAGCAGGCGCCGGGCGCTGGCTGCCGTACTCAGGGAACGCAGGGAGCGATTGACGAAAATGGCCACATACACCCCGAAGAAAACCGACAGATTGGTATTGATGAAGAAGGCGAAATCGCCGCTGAAATGCTCCTGAATGGCCAGGCTGTTGCTGAAATTGAGCAGAACCACCAGGGCCAGCATGGCCCACTTGGGCTTCATCATCAGGTACAGCAGAGGCAGCATCAGGGGTATCAGGCAGAGCACCAGCATGGGAAAGCTGTTGATGGCCGGGAAGATGCCGAACTGATACAGGCCTGCCAAGGGCATGCTGATGACCAGACTCAGGCCGAACACGCGAATGGCAGGCACCGGATCATCCATGGCCGCAAACAGACAGCAGAGGATGGCCACGATAACCGCGGAGGCAGAGCCTTCGACCCAGCCAGCCCCCACCCATACAGCGCAGGTGACGACGATGGAAAGCACCGCTGCCGTACCGGATAACAGGGCCAGCCCCAGGTCCCGGTGCAGAGGACGAGCCTCCGCATGGGCCACGGCCTGGGCCAACTGGGTATCCAGGGTGAGTTCCGGCTGGCGCAACTGAGCCAGCAGGGCATGCCCTTCTCCCAGATTGCGCACCAGGTCCTGCAAACGGGTCAGCAGGCTGATGCGGGTGAGCGCCTCCCAGGCCAGGGGTTGATGCTGCTTTTCCTGGGCCAGTGCGCCACTCAGTTCCTGAACCAGGACTCGCCCTGTTTCCAGATCAGCCCCGCTTTCGATCCAGTGACTCACCCGTCCGAATACCGGAGCCAGAGTGCTCTGTTCCCCAGCCCCCTGAAGCCGGTCGGAAAAACTGGCCAGGATGGGCAGCAGGAGCAGCAGACGATCGTGGAGCACATGAACCACGGCTGTGGTTTCCCGCAGCCGGGAGGTATCGAAGGGCAAATGGGTGGCCAGGCCGTGAATTTCCGTAGCCGCTGCAGCCAAACGTACCCGGTCCTTCTCCAGAGTGGCCGGATCGCCCCCCTGCAACAGGTCCAGGGCCCAGCGGTCCGCCTCCTTCAGCCAGCTCTCCAGGCGGACATAAATCACCTTGCCCACAGGCTGGGGAAACCAGAGGCTATGGACCAGGGTGCCGCACAAAATGCCCAGCCCGATTTCCTGGGCCCGCAGCACCGCCACGTCGAAAATCCCACCGGGGTTATTGACTGCGGGAAACCCGATGATGGCCGCCGTATAACCGGCCAGCAGCAGGATGTAGCTACGGGGAGAACGATCCAGCACCGAAACGGCCAGACAACCCCCGACCCAGAAGGCCAGGGCCAGGATCAACAGGGCTGGCGTATTGACCAGATTGGGTACCAGCACCACCGCCGCCGAAGCCCCCAGCAAGGTGCCCAGCAGGCGATACACCGCCTTGGAACGCACGGCACCAGCCAGGGGATGGCTGACGATGTAGGCCGTCATCATGGACCAGTAGGGATTGCGCAGGTCGATGCACATGGCCAGGTACAGGGCCAGCATGCCCGCAGCAAAGGTGCTGACGGCAAAGTGCAGGCTGGCGCGATCAAGCTTCCCCATGGAAACCTCAGACGCTCCGCCCGGGGGCTTCGGTTACAGCCCCTACGCCTTTTTCCAGTTCTTCCAGCACCCGCAGGAAGACTCGCAATTCTTCATCGGCCATGGGGGCCAGCAAGCGGCCCCGCAGCACTTGCAAGGCCCCTTCCACCCGGGCGGCCAAGGCATCACCCGCCGCCGTCAGATGCAGGGTCTTGGCCCGTTTGTCGTGGCAATCATCCCGGCGCTCCACCAGGCCCTGGGCGCAAAGCTGGTCCAGCAGCCGTACCAGGGAAGGTCCGCGAATTCCGATTTCCTCGGCCAGAGCATGCTGGCGCATGCCTCCACCAGAACGGGCAATGTGCAACACCGGCACCGCCTGGGAATCCGAAATGCCATAGGCGGACAAGGTGCCATTCACCCCATTGCGATACAGGCGGGCCATACGGATCAAGCCACCGGTGAGCTGGCGCTCCAGATCCTGGCGAACAGGACTTTCCTGAACCCTATCCTCAAGCTTGCTGTTCTTGTTACCCATGGCGCTGCACCTATGCCTTTTTGCCTAATGAGCCCTCATATTAGTTAGCAAGCTAACTAATGTCAACGGGCACACCAAGGGCACAGCAAGCGTCAATTAGAAAAATCAGAGGGGAGGCAGACCGTGCCGCTTGCGCGCCCGGGCGCAGGCGTCGTGGACCGTATCGAATTCCCGACAGGGAGAAGGCCGGGCCCCATAAATGCCGCAGGCCACGGCCACGCCGATTTCCCCTTCCAGGGCAAGGCAGCGAGGTTCAGGGGCATCAGTACCTGCCATGCGCACCAGACTGGCGGTGACCGGAACGGTCATGGCAGCCGGCACTCCGGTCTCCCAGGCGAAGGCGCCACCTTCCAGCTCCACCGGATGAAAATCCACCCGGAAGGCAGCACAGCAGGCACCGCAGCTGACGCATGGGCTGGCGGTGTCAGGCATCGCCGCCCTCGCCGTTCAGGTCCAAGGTCAAACGCCACAGCGCCTGACCCGACTCGTGATACTTGCGCTCGAAGGGGGTCAGATAGCCCTCTTCCGGCACCCAGGCCTG
>QKDJ01000317.1 GCA_003252145.1 Azovibrio restrictus | reverse complement strand
CCCCCCGCCAACTGGAGCACCCCGACTTTGTCGAGGATGTGCTCCATATCCTGACAGAAAGTGGCTTGCCCGCCCGACACCTGGAACTGGAAATTACGGAAAACCTGCTCCTGCGCCCCACCCAGCAAGTTCAGGAGAATCTCCAGAAGTTGGGAGACCAGGGCATTTCCATCGCCCTGGACGATTTCGGCACCGGTTACTCCTCTCTGAGCTATCTCACCAGCTACCCCATCAACCGGCTGAAAATCGACCGTAGTTTCGTTTCCAGCCTGCTGGAAGCAACCGAAGCCACCATCATCAAGGCCGTAATCCGCATGGCTGAAGCCCTGGAGATAGAAGTCATCGCCGAAGGGGTGGAAACCCGGGAGCAGCAGGAGCTGCTTCAGGCCCAGGGCTGCCATCACATTCAGGGTTTCCTGCTGGGCCGCCCCATGCCAGGACAGGAAATCCCCGGTTTTCTCGCCGCCGCCTGAGCCCCAAAGACTTCCGGGTTCGCAGGGCGGAAAGTCTGTGCCAGAATTCCCGCCCATGACGACCTCAGCCCCCCGCCCCATTCGTAGCATTCCTCCCGCCACCGGCTCTGCCCGCCGGGTGGAAATCCTGGATCAGACCCTGTTGCCCCACCAGTCCCGCTGGCTGGCGCTGGGCGATCTGGAGTCCGCCGCCCACGCCATTCACAGCATGCAGGTCCGCGGCGCCCCCCTGATCGGCGCCACGGCCGCCTATGGCCTGGCCCTGGCCATGGAGGCCGACGCCAGCGACGCTGGTCTGACCCAGGCCTGTGCCTGTCTGGCCGCCACCCGCCCCACGGCAGTGAACCTGGCCTGGGCCCTGGCCCGCATGCAGGCCCGCCTGAACACCGTGGCGCCGGCCGCCCGTGCCCAGGCGGCCTGGATGGAGGCGGATGCCATTGCCGAGGAAGACGCGGCCCAGAACCGGGCCATCGGCCAGCACGGCCAGGCCCTGTTCCGGCAACTGCCACAACAGCCAGGACGCCCCCTGCAGATCATGACCCACTGTAATGCAGGTTGGCTGGCCACCGTGGAACAGGGTACGGCCCTGGCACCCATCTACGCAGCCCAGGCTGCTGGCATCCCCATCCACGTGTGGGTTTCGGAAACCCGGCCGCGCAACCAGGGCCTGCTGACGGCCTGGGAACTCAAGGAGGCCGGTGTGCCCCACGCCCTGATCGCCGACAACGCCGCAGGCCAACTGATCCTCCAGGGCCAGGTGGATGCGGTGATTACCGGTGCCGACCGCATTGCGGCCAATGGCGACGTGGCCAACAAGGTGGGAACCTGTCTCAAGGCCCTGGCCTGCGCCCACCGGGGCATTCCCTTCTATGTGGCCGCACCTCGCTCCACCCTGGACTTCGCCTGCGCCTCGGGCCAGGACATTCCCATTGAGGAGCGGGAAGGAGACGAATTGCGGGTAGTGCCCGGCCTGGACGAACAGGGTAACCCCGCCCGAATCCGCCAGATTCCCACCAGCGAAGCGGTCTGCAACCCCGCCTTCGATGTGACCCCGGCGGAGCTGGTCACCACCCTGATCACCGAACGGGGCTGCTGCCCGGCCAGTGGCCAGGGATTACTGGCCCTCTACCCGGAAGAAGCCCGTGACTGATCTGCGTCGTGAATTGATTGCCACAGCCCAGGCCATGGCGGCCAGCGGCCTCAACAAGGGTACCGCAGGCAACCTGAGCTGCCGCAGTGAACACCAGGGGCAGGCCGGCTATTTCATTACGCCTACCGGCATGGACTACGGGGACCTGACCCCGGATGACATCCCCTGGATGCCACTGGCGAGCGAAGGTGAACATGAGGGCCTGCGCAAGCCCTCCTCCGAGTGGCGCTTCCATCGGGACATCTACCGGGCCCGACCGGAAGCCGGCGCGGTCCTGCACGCCCATTCCCCCTTTGCCGTCAGCCTGGCCTGCCTGCGCCGGCACATCCCCCCCTTTCACTACATGATTGCCCGCTTCGGGGGAGCTACCCTGCGCTGCAGCGATTACGCCCTGTTTGGCACCCAGGCCCTGTCGGATGCCGCCCTGGCAGCCCTGGCCGAGCGCTCGGCCTGCCTGCTGGCCAATCATGGCATGCTGGTTTTCGGGCGCGGCCTGAAGCAGGCTCTGGATCTGGGGGTGGAACTGGAATCCCTGTGTGAACAATACTGGCGCGTCTGCCAGCTGGGCGCCCCGGTGCTGCTCAATGACAGGGAAATGGCTGAAGTCCTGGCCCGCTTTCAGACCTACGGTCAGCAGTAGGCCAGACTAATCCCGCCAGCAGTCCCGGCCTGCATCCTTGGCCCGGTACAGGGCCTCATCGGCCCGCTGGATCAGGTTTTCACCTTCCGTCCCTTCTCCAACAATGGCAGCCACCCCGATGCTGATGCGGTAGGGCAAGGGACAATCCATCCCTTCGGGAGTCAGGCTGTCCTGGCGAATGGCCGCCAGCAAGCGCTCGGCCACCTCCCGTCCCTGGGGTATCTCCGTCTGGGGCAGCAGCACCACGAACTCCTCGCCCCCCCAGCGGCC
>QKDJ01000123.1 GCA_003252145.1 Azovibrio restrictus | reverse complement strand
ACAGACCGATGCCGATGGCGGCGATGGTGGAGCCACCCAGCACCAGCAGGGCGGCCTTGGGATATTCATAGACGCTTACCAGCTGCCCATAGACCGTGGTGGCGACGAAGGCCAGGAAGGGCCAGCCGGACCACTTCAGCCAGGTAGGCAGGGCCTTGCCGCGACCATAACGGCTGACCCATTCGGAGAGGAAACCTTCCGGACATAGCAGACCGCACCAGACCCGGCCCAGGGTCACCGTGGCAATCATCACCCCGGGCCACCAGATGCCCCAGAACACGAACTGGGCGAACAGACGCAGATTGTCCCAGATGTGGGCGTCTTCCGGCGGCAGGGGCATGAAGGCGGGATAGACCACGAGAAAGCCGTAGCCCAGGACCACCAGCCATTGCAGGCCGATGATCAGGGGGCGGTGACGGCGCAGGAACAGGCCAATGCTGGCCAGCCGCCCCGGCGCTTCAGCCGGGGGCCACTGGCGATGAAACTGGATGACCTGTTCAGTCACGTTTGCCGCTCCGGTAGCCCAGCAGGACCAGGCCCCAGTAGGCGCCCCAGGCCAGCAGGGTGGTGAGGGCCGGGCGAGCCCGGTAGCCGGAGAAGTCGGCAAACAGACGTCCCCCTTCGGAACTGTCATCCAGCAGGGTCGAGGCATCCCAGACCGGGTCCATCAAGGCGGGTAGCCAGTCCAGGCCGATCATGCGATCCACGGCAGCTACCAGCAGGGCGGAAGCCAGAATCAACAACAGGATGGAGGAGAGACGCAGCAGCAGCCCCAGGTTGAGCCTGGATAGGCTGCGGGCGGCCACCCAGGCAGTGAGGGCTGCGGCACCAAGGCCAGTCAGGGAACCGATGGCCAGGGTGCTCATGTCGCCTCCCTGTGCCAAGCCGTAGAGGAAGATCACGGTTTCAGCCCCTTCCCGGGCCACGGCCAGGGCGGCTACTACGGCCACGCCCCAGAAACCGGACTTCTCCTTGGCGCTGGCCAGGTCGCTGTGCAACTTGGCTTTGAGGGTGCGGCCATGCTTGCGCATCCACAGAACCATCTGGGTGATCAGGCCGGCTGCCACCAGAAGGCTGCCGACCTGGAAGGCTTCCAGGGCGTTGCCGGTCAGTTCATCCTGAACCCCCAGCAGAGCCCAGCCCAGCACCAGAGCCAGGGCGACCCCGGCGCCCAGGCCCAGGAACAGGGCATGTTTACCCTTGCCCGTATCGTCATTGGCCTGAAGCCAGGCATAGAGGATGCCGGCAATCAGGAAGGCTTCCAGGCTTTCCCGCCAGACCACAAAGAATGCGTTGCCCATGTCTGGCTCCTATTTTGCGACGATATGGCCCTGAGCCGTATCTGCGTGGAATTCGTCAAAAAAAGAATAGCTCCCGGGCTTGAGCGGGTAGAACACCAGCTTGCGGGTGACCCCGGGAGCGAGCACGGTTTCCTTGCGTAATTCGAGACTCTCAAATTCCGCTGCCCCCGGACCTTCGTTACGAACTTCCAGGCGGAATTTCGTATTGGCCGGGACCTGGATGGTTTCCGGATACAACTTGCCCCCCTTGATGACGAGCAGGAAGGTGGGCATGTCGTCGGCCCGAACTTGGCCAGCACCCAGCAAGAGCAGGGCGAGGGCAGCGGAAATGAGTGTCTTCATAAGGAAACCTGTTGGTTAGTAAGCGATATTGGCCCGCAGACCCAGAACCTTCACGTTCTTCGCATCCGGGTTGGCGCCCGCACGGGAAACCCACTGGAAGTCAGGCGTGATTTCGAACTGGGGGGAAACCCGGTAGCGATAGTAGATTTCGGCCACCTTTTCAGCCCCGGAGGGGGTGAAGGTGAAATCCACCGTATCGTTCTCGGCGTTTTCCGTGCTGAGATAGCCCTTTCCACCAGCCCGTTTGTAGGCACTGCTTGCCTTCAGCCAGCTGGCGCCGAAACCGATGGCATCACCGGCACGACCCCAGTAATTGCCGCTCACTTCAGCACCCAGGGCCAGGGCCTTGTCGAAGGACAGTTGGCCGCTGGTCAGCTGACCATAGCGACCAAACAGGTTCATCCCATCGCCTACCCGCTGATCCACGGAGAAGCCGAAGCCCGTGTGGCGTTCCGACATGGAATCGGTGAGTTTCTCGATATTGCGGCGGGACCAGACATAAGCCCGATAATTGCCGTTCAAACCGCCAAACAGCTTGAGCTGCTTTTCCGCCTGGGCAATGACCAGGGGAGCGGCCGCACTGCGCTGATAGTTGGAGCCCTTGTCGCCAGCACCATAGACACCCAGGGACAGGCGCCAGGCTTCTGACTTGTTGGTTTCATTCAGGTAGGAGGCCACGAACCCGGGCTGGAAGCCGTTGGCGTCAGCACCTACTTCACCCCCTGCATCCAGCAGGGGGTTATGCACGAAGGTGGAGTTCAGGAACTGGATGGATTCGTCACCGGCGGCTTCGTTCTGGTCAAAGAAACCGAAGATGTCCATCTTGCCGAAGGTGAGTTCCAGGGTTTCCCGGGAGTTGGGGCGGAAGCCACCCAGAGGCAGGGGAATGG
>QKDJ01000083.1 GCA_003252145.1 Azovibrio restrictus | reverse complement strand
GTCCCGCGATCGCGCCAAGCGCATCGCTTCCTGGAACTTCCTGGAAACCGCACTGAACGACGGCTCCCTGGTGCAAGGCACCATCACCGGCAAGGTCAAGGGCGGTCTGACTGTCATGACCAACGGCGTGCGCGCCTTCCTGCCCGGCTCCCTGGTGGACATGCGTCCCATCAAGGACACCACCCCCTATGAAGGCAAGACCCTGGAATTCAAGGTCATCAAGCTGGATCGCAAGCGCAACAACGTGGTGGTGTCCCGCCGCGCCGTGCTGGAAGCCTCCGCTGGTGAAGAGCGCGAAAAGCTGCTGGAAAACCTGAAGGAAGGTACTGTCGTCAAGGGTATCGTCAAGAACATCACCGACTACGGCGCATTCGTGGACCTGGGCGGTATCGACGGTCTGCTGCACATCACCGACCTGGCCTGGCGTCGTGTGCGTCACCCCAGCGAAGTGCTGGCCGTGGGCGACGAGCTCGAAGCCAAGGTGCTCAAGTTTGACGCCGAGAAGAACCGCGTCTCCCTGGGCCTGAAGCAATTGGGCGAAGATCCTTGGGTGGGCATTGCCCGTCGTTACCCCGCCGGCACCCGTCTGTTCGGCAAGGTCACCAACCTGACCGACTACGGCGCCTTCGTGGAAATCGAACAAGGTATCGAAGGTCTGGTGCACGTGTCCGAAATGGATTGGACCAACAAGAACGTTCATCCTTCCAAGGTTGTCCAGCTGGGCGACGAAGTGGAAGTCATGATCCTGGAAATCGACGAAGATCGTCGTCGTATCTCCCTGGGCATGAAGCAGTGTCAAGCCAATCCTTGGGAAGAGTTCTGTCAGAACTTCAAGAAGGGTGACAAGGTTTCCGGCGGTATCAAGTCCATCACCGATTTCGGTATCTTCATCGGCCTGCCCGGTGGTATCGACGGTCTGGTCCACCTGTCCGACCTGTCCTGGAATGTGACTGGCGAAGAAGCCATTCGCAACTTCAAGAAGGGCGACGAAGTGGAAGCCGTGGTGCTGGCCATCGACGTGGAGAAGGAACGTATCTCCCTGGGTATCAAGCAGATGGAAGGCGACCCCTTCACCAACTACATCGCTACCCACGAGAAGAACACCATCGTTCGTGGCGCCGTGAAGACCGTGGATGCCAAGGGCGCCGTGATCTCCCTGGATGGCGAAGTAGAAGGTTATCTGCGTGCTTCCGATTTCTCCCGCGACCGTGTGGACGATCTGTCCCAACTGGTCAAGGTGGGTGATGAGCTGGAAGCCATGATCACCAACGTGGATCGCAAGACCCGCTCCATCAATCTGTCCATCAAGGCCAAGGATCAGGCTGAGCAGGCTGAAGTCATGCAGAAGTTCAGTGCTGACTCTGCCGGTTCTGCTGGTACGACCAACCTGGGTGCCTTGCTGAAGGCCAAGTTGAACCAGCAAGGTTGATCTGTTCAGCATGACCAAATCCGAACTGATCGACCGGCTGGCGGCTCGCTTCCCCCAGTTGGTGGCGAAGGATGCGGATTTTGCGGTCAAGATGATTCTCGATGCGATGTCCGGCGCACTGTCCGCCGGGGATCGTATCGAGATCCGCGGATTCGGCAGCTTTGCTCTCAACTATCGTCCGCCCCGGACTGGGCGCAATCCCAAGTCGGGCGACAAGGTTCAGGTCCCCGAGAAATGGGTACCCCATTTCAAGGCGGGTAAAGAACTGCGGGAGCGGGTGGATAACCAGCCACTCTAAACCGCGAGCTGTGGTAGATTCTGGGGCGGCAACGTAAGTTGCCGCCTTTTGTTTTTCTTCTTTTCAGAATTCATGCGCATCCTGACCTGGGTACTCCGCCTAGCCCTGTTTCTCTTCATGTTCGTTTTTGCCTTGAAGAACACCGGGCCTGTCAGATTGCAATTCTTCTTTGGCCAAGTCTGGCAACTCCCTCTCGTCCTGCTGCTGTTGGGATTTTTTGCCGTTGGCATTCTCCTGGGTATTCTGGCCGTGGCGGGCTCCCTGTTTCGGGAGCGTCGCTGCAGTGCGGCCTTGCGGCGTGAGTTGGCCCGTCAGACTCAGGCCACTTCGCCATCTTCATCCTCGGAGTCCTGATGGAACTCGAATACTGGCAACTCTTGTTGCTCCCCCTTTTCTTCGGCCTGGGCTGGGTGGCGGCCCGGGTGGATATCCGCCATGTGGTGCAGGAATCCCGTGTATTGCCGCGCTCTTATTTCCAGGGCCTTAATTTTTTGCTGAACGAACAGCCGGACAAGGCCATTGATGCCTTTCTGGAAGTGGCTCGGGGGGACTCCCAAACGGTGGAGCTGCACTTCGCCCTGGGGGGGCTGTTCCGGCGCCGCGGGGAAACGGAGCGGGCCATCCGCATGCACCAGAGCCTCATGGAGCGGGATGACCTTGGGGAGGAAGTGCGCCTCCAGGCCCTCTCCGAATTGGGTCAAGACTATCTCAAGGCTGGCTTGCTGGATCGGGCCGAGGAGGTCTTTACCAAGCTCAGAGATTCTTCCATGAAGGATGAGGCCCAGCGCCAGTTGCTGGAAATTTATCAATTGGAGAAGGACTGGGAAAAAGCCAT
>QKDJ01000096.1 GCA_003252145.1 Azovibrio restrictus | reverse complement strand
GGTGTCTCGGGGGCAGACTGCCGGAAAACATAAAACAGGGAGTTTCCATGCCTTACGTGAAGCGGGATGCGCAGTGTCGCATCTTGAGCCTGCATCGGGTGGCTGAAACCGGTGGAGGCGACTATCTGCCCAACAGCCATCCGGATGTGCTGGCCTTTCTCGGGCAGGAAGAAAATGGGATGGAAAAGATGGACCTGGAATTCATCCGGGTCATCGAGGATGTGATTGATCTCTTGGTGGATCGCAACATCATCATGTTCACCGACCTGCCAGGGGCGGTGCAGCAAAAACTCAATATGCGTCGTTCAGCGCGGACCAGCAACGGGGGCAGCAACCCCTTTGACGACGATATCGTGCACCTGCCCTGAGCCCGTTGAGGCTCAGCGTTTGCGGCGGGCCTGTTCGTAGAGGGGCATGACCAGGGGCAACTGGGCCTCGATTTCCTTGATGCGATTGTCGCCAGCCGGGTGGGTGGAAAGCCACTGGGGCGGTGCCCCGTCATTTGCAGCTTCCATTTTCTGCCACAGGCTGATCCCGGCCCGGGGATCATAGGCGGCCCGGGCGGCCAGTTCCAGGCCTACCACGTCGGCTTCGGTTTCATCGTTCCGGGAAAATTTCAGGGTCAGCAGATTGCCGCCCAGCTGGAACAGGCTGGTGTATTGACCATCACCGATGAAGTGGCCCAATAGATTGGCGCCCATCTGGGTCAGCTGGCTCTTGGCGATGCGGGCCCGGGCGTGTTCCCGCAGGGCATGGGCGATTTCGTGGCCCATCACCACGGCAACCTCGTCGTCCGTCAGCTTCAGGCCATCCACCAGCCCTGTGTAAAAGGCGATCTTGCCGCCGGGCATGCAGAAGGCGTTGGCCTCCTTGGAGCTGATCAGGTTGATTTCCCACTTCCAGCGGCTGGCATCCTTATTGAATCGTCCGGCGTAGGGAATGATCTGCTGGCCGATGGCCCGCAGGCGCTTGAGCTGGGGGTGGTCTGCGGAAACCAGGGTGTTCTTGGCCTGGGCTTCCTGGAGCAGTTGGCGGTATTCCTGATTGGCCTGACTTTCCAGCTGGGCAGCAGGAACCAGTTTGCGCAGGGTGGAGGGCTTGCCCACGTCCACGCCTTCGGCCTGGAGGCCGGGAGCGAAGAGCAGACCCAGGGCCAGCAGGCCTGCTCCCAGGGAACGATTTAAGGACATGGCGGCGCCCTCCTTATGCCGTACGACTCAGTATTCGTGCTTGTCGGACCACATGTCCGGATTGAATCGTACCACCCGGTTGCGGCCATCTTCCTTGGCCCGGTACAAGGCCACATCGGCGAATTTCACCGTCTGCCAGAAGGTGTCACTATCGTCAGGATAGTCGGCCATACCGATGGAGATGGTTTTTTGCAGCACGGTGCCGGATACATTGATGCGCAGTTTTTCCACTGCCATGCGGATATTCTCGGCCACCTGATCCGCTGAAGGGCCTGTCGTGTCCTGCAAGATGATCAGGAATTCTTCACCGCCGTAGCGGATCACCATGTCCGAAGCCCGCACGGATTGTTTGAGCACCTGGGCTACGGCTTTCAGCACCGCATCGCCCGCATCATGGCCGTAGTTGTCATTGACCATCTTGAAGTAGTCCAGGTCCAGCATCATGATGGACAAATGGCTCTGCTTGCGTCGCACATTGGCCAGCAGGGTTTCCACATACTCTTCCAGGAAGCGCCGGTTGTTGAGACCGGTCATGGGGTCCCGCAGGGTGGATTCCTTCAGGGTTTCCATGAGGCGGCGGGCTTCCAGTACCGGAGCGGCTTCCCGCAGATACACATTGATGTAGGGCAGGATGCCCTGGATGCGCTCCTTCTCCTCATCCTTCACCACCAACTGTACGATGCTGCCCACCACGCCGGACTGGATGATGGGGAAACACAGGTAGCCCCGGTCAGGTGCTGCCTGAAGGGGGTTGAAGGCATAGCAGATGTCCGGTTGCACGATGCCATCCACCAGATGCCCGGTACGGCGGGCCCGGCAGGTTTCCGGGCGCTCCAGGATCAGGGGGTTGCACCAGCGGCAGGGGGCATTGAGATTGCCGTCGATGAGCACGGTGCTCATCTCGTTCTTGTTGTGGGCCACTTCGTAAATGGAGAACTCCTGCAGGGCGAATTCATCCTGCAAGGAGGTGGCCAGGCGCTGGTAAATCTCGATCTTGGCTTCGTCTTCCTCGATGGCCTGTTTGAAATGGGAGGCCTTGGTGAGGCCCTCCACCATGTCGATGGTGGCTGTCAGCAGGTTTTCGCCGCTCTTGGGCGGGCGCCCTGTCAGTTGGGAAACCTGGCTGCCGATGCGATGCAGGCCGTTATCCAGGAAGACCAGCAGCCGGTTCATGTCGGAGGCGATCTGGCCGATTTCATCCTCGGTTTGCTGGGTTACATGGCCCTTGAAATTGCCGTCAATGGCCTGGTGCACGGCCTCTTCCACCGCATTGGCCAGCAGCAGGACGAAGACGGTTACTGCCCCCACGATGCCTGCCACGGTGAGAATGGCTTGCTGGCGCAGGGTGGCGATGGACATGGTCATGGTGACGGCCCCCAGCACATCGCCATCCCGTACCTGGTGGCACTGGAGGCAATTGGGGGTGCCACGGGCATTGGCCACGTAGGGAATGGTGCCCCGGAAAATCAGGTCCTCCCCGCTGGAGATGACGGTGAACTGGGGTTTGCCTTCCTTCAGGACCTGCTGTTCTATTTCATCGGGAGGGACTTCGCCCTTGGTGCCCTTGCCGAACTGCTGTTCCACCAGGGGCGAACGGATCACATAGGCCGATTTCAGTCCCTGGACTTCCGTGAGCCGGCGCAGGAACTGCTGGCGCTGGCCGATGACCCCATTGATCATGGACTCGGTCAAATGTACCCGGACGATTTCAGCCGCCGTGCGGATATGTTCCGTAGCCGTGGCGATGGAAAAGGCGCGAAACGCGTACAGGCTGATAGCCACCAGAACGGTGATGAGGGCGACGGCGATACCGAAAAAAAACAAAGCAATCTTGGAATTGAGACGCATGGGTCTCTCACTCCCCTGGTATTGGTGGTTTTTATTGGTCTTAAGGGGTGATTATGCCGGTTAAGCCGGGGTGGGGAAACCCTGTTATCCT
>QKDJ01000047.1 GCA_003252145.1 Azovibrio restrictus | reverse complement strand
TGCCCCGTTGAGGCGGGCACCGATACTGCTGTCCGGAAGGTGTTGTGCTAGGAGGATGTGGGCGGTCTTGCGCAGCAGTTCATCCGTGCCCTCCCGGCCCAGGCGTTTGTTGATACCCGCCAGATCAGCGATGCGCAGGAGTAGCACGCTGCCTTCCGGGGGGCTGTCTTCATCCTGCAGGGCAATATCCAGCCGATTCATGAAGTAGGCCCGGTTGGCCAGACCCGTCAGGGCGTCCTGGTTGGCTTCCTGGCGCACGGCTTCCAGTCGGTTGGCTTCTTCTTCGAACATGCTCCTGAGGCGGTCCACCATATCGTTCATGGCCCGTGCCACGCTGCGAAGCTCGGGGATGCTGGGTTCCGCATTCTTGACGAAGCGCCGCTCGGTAATAGCCTGGGCTTGTCTGGCTACTTCCTTAAGGGGCCGGGTGATGCGCAGCAACATCAGGCTGCCGCACAGGCCAATGACCAGGCCGCCCGCCAGGAACCACCACAGTAATTTCTGGCTACCTTGCCAAAGTTCCTCGTAGGCATAGCTATCCTGGCTGACCAGTTCAATGCTGGCGAACTGGGTCCAGCCGTCAGAAACCTGAGCCATGCCGTGACGGGGCTTGATGGGCAGCAGGGTACGGAACCAGTCGGGCACCTGGGCTTCCCGGGTGGACGCCTTTTCCAGCATGGGCTGGCCTTCCGGGGTCCGAAGTCGGATCAGAGCGTACTGGCCGCTGTCATAGAGGGCTGCTACCTGGAGCTCCACCGTGACCTGGTCCTTGGCCTGCTGGGACATGGAAAGGGCCAGGGCAGAGGCGTTGTCTTCGTTCTTAACCGTCAGCTGGTTTTCCAGATAGTTTCTGGCGGTCAGCGTACTGAGCAGGAAGCTGCCCAAAAAGGCGACGGTAGTCAGGGTGATGATGGCGAGCCAGAGTTGCCGGGTTAAAGACATGAGTACCTCTCGCGGTTTTAACGTTGCCCTTCGGAGCGGGCGCGTTGTTGTAGTTCCTGCCAGCGTGAAAATTTGCTGCTGGTGGCCTTGTTGCCGGTTCCTTGCCAGAGGCCCTGGCTGTTGAAGCTGAACACGGGAGTCAGGTCACCACGCTGGTTGGCGGGTTTGATGGTGGGGTCCAGATTATCCAGAACCAGGGGCATGGCGCTGGGGCTGGGGTAGTAGGCCAGCACCATGTGAGCTTGAATTACGGGGCCCTGGCTAAGGTTTTGGCGTGCTTTGACGTAAACGAGCCTGAGTTTGCTTTCTGAAATACCCAGATGCAGCAAGGAATAGTATTTGGCGATGGAAAAGTCTTCGCAGTCACCCCGGCCTCGGCCCAGGGTTTCCAGAGGGGTTGCCCAATAGTCGGATTGTCCCCAGATGGAGATGTCGTCATCAAAGGCAATGCGCTGGTTGAAGAAGTTGTTGATGAGCTTGAGCTTTTCCGATTCAGAGCTGCTTTGATGGCTGACAAGCAAATTCTGCCAGTCTGCAAACAGGACGCCTGGTCCTGGCCCGAAACGACTAATTAGTTGCTGACGCATGCCATCGAAATTGAGACCGAACGCAGTTCCCAGCTGGAAAAAACCAGCCAGGATCATGGCAAAAATGATGAAAATGCGCGCCTGCAAAATGGCCTATCCAGAAAGTATTATGGTGTTTTGGTGTGTGAGAGTGTGTGAGTGTTTACGTGCAGGTCCTTATTTTTTCAGGGCTTATAATGCCCTAAATTTTTTTGGCAACCACCATGAGCAAACATAAAAAAATCGTCTTGGTGTTGGCTGTTATTTTTCCGGTACTGGCGTATGGGGCGCCGACCGGCAAGCCGACCACACCACATGCTAACGCATCCTATGCGGCTTTGCGGAGCGTTGCGCAACAGGCGGTTCTGCATAGCCCTGAGGTGACATCCAAGTGGCACAGCCTCAAGGCAGCCAGTGAAGAAATCGGTGTGGCTTCTGGTGCTTTTCTGCCCCGTGTGGATGTGAGCGTCGGCAGTGGGAGTGAGCGGCTCAAGCAGCCCCCGGGTCAGACTACGACCTCCTTTTCCCGCACCAATACGACGGTCAGCCTGAACCAGATTCTGTTCGATGGTTTTGCCACCCGTAATGAAGTCCGTCGGCTTGATAAAGCCCGCCTGGTACGTTACTACGAGTTATTGGAAGCCTCCGAGAGCGTGGCTCTTGAGGCATCCAAGGCCTATCTGGATGTGTTGCGTTATCGCATGTTGCTGGCCCTGGCTGAAGACAACTATGTGCAACACAAGGCTACCTACGAACAAATCCTGCGCAAGACTCAGTCCGGCGTGGGGCGTCGGGTGGACCTGGAGCAGGCCGGGAGCCGTCTGGCGCTGGCCGAGGTCAATCTGACCACCGAGTCGGCCAATCTCCATGATGTGGTGGCCCGTTATCAGCGTCTGGTGGGGGAGATGCCCCCCAATGTGATTTATCCCCCGGCTCAGGCAAGTACGGCTTATCCCAAGCTGCCCAAGGATGCCATGGGCGTCCTGTACAAGAAGAATCCCACCCTGTTGGCAGCCATGGAAAATGTGGAGTCTGCCGAGTACGGTGTTTATAACAAGCGAGCC
>QKDJ01000182.1 GCA_003252145.1 Azovibrio restrictus | reverse complement strand
CAGCAGCAGGCAGCGCAGCACATTGGTCACGTGGCTGCCGAATTCCCGGGTGTGGATGGGATGACGCCAAAGTTCGGACAAGGGCGTCTTGCCAAAAGACTCATTCTTCAACTGGCGCAGGGTGGCGGCCACTTCTGCCTGGCAGCAGGGCACCAGCACCAGGAAGCGGGCCTCCTTGGCCAGGGCGAAGCGGATGGCGTCGTCCGTGGCCGTATTGCAGGCATGAAGCGCCGTGACCATATCCACCCGGGCGGGCAGTTCAGGGGAGGTGATGGACTCTTCCACGGATAGATTGAGAAAGCCCATGCGAGGGAAGCCCAGCTGATCCGCCAGCTTACGGGAGCTTTCCACCAAATCCTGACGGGTTTCAATGCCAAAGACACGGCCCGTGCCCCGGCTTTTCAGGAACAGGTCGTAGAGGATGAAGCCCAGGTAGGACTTGCCGGCCCCGTGGTCGGCCACACAGTAATCCTTGTCACCCTCAGCCAGTTCCGCCAGCAGGGGTTCAATGAAATTGAACAGGTGATAGACCTGCTTCAGCTTGCGCCGGGTGTCCTGATTGAGCTTCCCGTCCCGGGTAAGGATGTGCAGGGCCTTGAGCAATTCGATGGACTGCTCGGGGCGAATTTCGGGAATCAGGGGCTCTGCTTTGGACATGGGAAAAATAAGTGGACGGGTGAAGGTGCCATTTTAGGCGTTTCCAGAGGTCGGGAAAATATGGTGCTTAGGGTTAGGGTGACGCTATGTGGAGAGGGTTTCTATGAAATAGGTAATAGCGCTGCCGTTATGAGGATATAAATGACAATGCTTCTTCTAAGCCTCTGGTTTATATAGAACTTTTGTCATATTTCCGTGGTGCTTGTATGTGTGTAGTCTGAATTGACAAAGAGTCATTTAAATGATCATGCAATACATGGAATATGCCCCTTCATGACTTTCAGATTGCGCTCGTTTTCTCTTTATTTTCTGTTGCTACTGATCGCGGTGGCACTGGGGAATATTGTGGTCATCTGGCTGGCCTTTGCTCAGGTGGAGGACAGTGGCAACCGTATTGCGCGGACTCACGCGGTCATCAGTAGTAGTCAGACGCTTCTGAATCACCTGGTCGACGCTGAAACCGGACAGCGGGGGTATTTGCTGACAGGGGATACCGCTTATCTGGAGCCCTATGTCAAAGGAAAGATCGGTGCTCGGGAGAGCCTGGAGTTGCTGCGTATCCAGGTTCAGAACAAACCCCAGCAGCGGGAGTGGATTCAGCGCGTTGAAACAAGCATGGGGCACAAGCTTTCTGGAATGGAAGACACCATTTCTCTATTCCAGAATGGCTATTCAACCCAGGCAGTGGATGAAATGCGGCGCAATTTTGGCAAGCGCTACATGGACGACATTCGCCGTACCCTGGGGCTTATGTTGGAAGAAGAGCAACGTTTGCTTGAGGTGAGGCGGGAAGAGTACCGGCTGGACAAGATGCAGGCCCAGTACTGGTACGCCGGAACCACTTTACTGATTCTGGTGGTTGCTTTCGCGGGTTTCTATGTATTGCGCAGCAAGGTCATTCGGCCTGTGGATGAACTGTCTACCCAGATGAAACATTTTGGTCAGGGAGCGCCACTTGTTTTGCAGGAGAGGAGCCTGGCCAGCGCCGAGGTCCGTGAGCTCGTGGAAGCGTTCGAGCATATGGCGGCCAATCTGAGCAGCAAGCAACAGGCTTTGCAGGAGGCACTGGCGCTTGCTGCCGAAAGTAATCGAGCCTTGAATGTGAGCAACAAGGAGTTGGAGTCCTTTTCCTACTCCGTCTCCCATGATTTGCGCGCCCCGCTCCGGGCGGTAGATGGATTCAGCAAGATTCTGCTCAAGGATTATGGGGAGCGCCTGGATAAGGAAGGGCAGGAACTCCTTGGTCGCATGCGGGCAGGCGCGCAACGCATGGGACAGTTGATCGACGACATGTTGGTGTTGTCGCGCATCAGCCGGGCGGAGTTGAAGCCCCAGCTATTCGATCTCAGTCATCTGGTGGAGCAGACCGTAGAGCAGCTCCGTGAATCTTTCCCGGAGCGTCAGGTGGAGGTCAGTATTCAACCGGAGCTCCAGGCCAAGGGAGACCCAGGGCTGATACGCATAGTCCTGGACAATCTCTTGGGCAATGCCTGGAAATTCACTGGAAAAACGGATCAGGCTCGAGTGGAGTTCGGCTGCGCCTTGAGGGACGGGCAGCCTGCCTATTTCATTCGGGACAACGGCGCCGGGTTCGATATGGCCTATGGGGACAAGTTATTTGGAGCCTTCCAGCGCCTGCATAGCTCGGCTGACTATCCCGGTTCCGGCATTGGCTTGGCTACGGTGGCACGGATCATCCACAAACATGGGGGGGATGTGCATGCTGAGGGTGTCGTTGGGCAGGGCGCTGTTTTCTGGTTTTCCCTGGCTTCATGAACAAGAGATATACCCCCTCCGCCTGGGCCTTGCTGATGCTGGTGATCGGAGGAATTTGTGCCGTGGTGACCATGGACTGGGTGGAGCAACGGCAGGCTGCTGAGTCACGGCAGCGATTCAGTGATTTATCCCGCCGGGTGGTGGAGCAA
>QKDJ01000323.1 GCA_003252145.1 Azovibrio restrictus | reverse complement strand
AGTCCAGCAGGCAGCGTCCAAAGCGGAATCGGCCAGGTTCCGGCGGTGGTTGGCCTTGCGACGATTTTTCAGCCAAGCGGCGCAGCACGCTTTTTACGCGGGCCAGGAGTTCCCTGGGCTCGAAGGGCTTGGGAATGTAGTCGTCTGCGCCAAGCTCCAGGCCGATGATGCGATCCACCACGTCTGCCGCGGTGGTGAGCATGATGACGCCGGTGCCAGGATGGTGTTCCCTGATCCAGCGGGCCAGGGACAGTCCATCCTCGCCGGGCATGCGGATGTCCAGGATGGCCAGATTGGGTGTGCCGCCGTCGAAATGTGTCCTGGCTTCGGCGGCGTTGCCTGCAGCGCGGACAGCATAGCCATGGCCAACGAAATATTCAGTGAGAATATCCGTCAGCTCTGGCTCGTCGTCCACGACCAGCAGGGTTCCGTTTTCCTCCATGGTTTGTCTTCCTTACACCGCCTGACGAGAAGTATGCCGTCAAGAGAACGGGTATGGCAGTGCTTGAAACAATTGAAACAAACCTTGGAAGAAGCGGTTTAGGCCCAAAACATTACCCGGCAGGGCAATTCAAGGCGTGCTGGTCACTTAGGCCAACATCGCTGGCGTGCCGCAAGATGGTTTCAGTGGTGCAATGGAAATTTGCCGGGAGCGATGCCATCCCCTTTTTCAAGCAGGGCTGGAAGCAGTTGCTCACGGCGGTGGATGTCCAGCTTCATGTAGATCTTCCCGGCATGGTCCTTGACTGTCGTCGGCTTGACGTTGAGCTGACGCCCGATCTCTTCGAAGGACACACCCTGGGCCAGGAGCATTGCCACCTGTTTCTGTGTCGGGGAGAGGGGTAAGTCACGCATGCCGCGTAACAGTTGCAGGGTAAGGGGCATGCGGTGCTCGATCATGACCCCAATGGCGGCGTTTTCCTGATGCTCGCCATTTTCCAGCCAGAAGGCACGGAATATGAAGTTGCCATGGGGGCTCTCATGGGTGATGGCGGGAGGCGCATCAGATTTCACATCGCGCATGGAGATCAAGTTCTGTCGTAGGGTGGACAGCCTGTCGCGTACGTCACGGCCAGAATCCATGTGGCTGTCGAGCCTGGGGTAGGTGGCAAGCCGCATCAATCGGGAGGCTTCCGCATCCTGGAATAGCAATTGACCCTGGGGGTCCATGACCAGCATACCGACCTGGCCCGAGGGGGCTTCCTGGGCAGGGGTATCCGTGGAGGTGTTGAAGGCATGGGATAGATAGGGCGCCAAGTGCAGGAGCATCTCCTGGTCGCGTTGATCGAAGGGTTTTTGCGTTTTGGGGCGATATAGCCCTAAAACGCCTTCCTGGGCATCGGTCAGCCTCACCCTTGCGAAAAGTACATGTTGAATGTCGAGTGGCTGTTGTACCCGGTCAACCATCTCTGCTTCGTGGAACGGGGGCTTGGGCGGTCTGGAATGTTCAATGACCGGATGGTGCCAGAACCAGTTTCTGGCCCGCTCGTGGCATTCCGAAGTCGGGAAACGGCGAGCCATGCCCGGATTTCCCCGGGGCAGCATGCCCAATTCTGAGCTGGCCCGGTGTTGGCTATCCGTCAGGGCTTTTCCACAGACGGAGAAGGTGTTGTTATTGGACGGGATGACCAGTGATACAGAGCGCAGAAATTCCGTGATGGCCGCTTCGCGGCTCAAGCCGGAACTGCAAACCTGGCGCAAATAAGCAATGGCGTTCTTCTTTTTCACCGCGATCCCTGTGGCTTTCGTCATGACATCCAGACGGTGCGCCGTGGCCTACTCCGTCGGGGCAGGTGCCTTTGGCGCAGTGTGACGACCGGATTCCGTCGCAGCTTGCAGGGGGCACACGTGATCCAGCCGATGTGCCATTTTGGGTGGCGCAGCTATAGGGATAAATGCCGTAAATGGATGGGGTGATCCAAACGGATCATGAACATGGACCGAAGGGCGTATATCGAATGTCCTGGGGCAAGTGCCGTGCTCGTGCTACATGCCTGACAGCCCCAGGCCGAATGCCGCCAATGCATCACGAATGTCTTCCAGGCCCTGGAGCCACGAATAGGGGGTTTCCATTTGCATCTCCTTGTCTAGATAGCATCGGTTGGGAGCAGCCCGTGTCTGCTCGGGGTGTCTTCATTTAAGACGAGGCCATGGCTTATATCCAGTAAATTGTTGTTATTGGTTCGATAGCCATAGGCTAACGATGTTTGAGTCTTTGCCCCAGGTCAAAGGCCGTGACTTTGGCGTGAATTGTTGAGGCCGGGAAAATGGCTGGGGAAGGCGTGTGGAAATTAAGCGGCCCTGCCGCAGTCTGCAGTGCAGCGGCTTCTGTGAATACCGGAGAGTAGTGGTTAGACTATGCACGGAAGTACATCGCAAACCCGTTCTTGAAAGTAACGCAGATGTCTGAACACCGACCTGCCAGTATGTTGGAAATCTGTTGCCTGGATACGTTATGTGCCAATGCCCTGCATTTCGGGCTGAAGGGCAAAGCCATGGTTTGTGCCTGCTGCTCCACCCCCATTCCTTGCCGTAGGTGCCCCCATGACCTTGACTGAACTTCGCTATGTATTGGCCGTGGTC
>QKDJ01000030.1 GCA_003252145.1 Azovibrio restrictus | reverse complement strand
GACATATCCACGGGCTTGTTGCCGAAGTGGCTGTCGGCCACGGTCAGGTGACCGTCGGCGGTAGTTTCGCCCACCACCGCGTAGGGACAGCGCTCCCGCTCGCAGAAGGCGGCGAATTCGGCGATACGCTCAGGGGGGATGGCCAGCACGTAGCGTTCCTGGGCCTCGTTGGACCAGATTTCGGCGGGGCTCATGCCCGGCTCTTCGATGGGCACCTTGCGCAGTTCGAACCAGGCACCGGCTTCGCCGGAGTGGGCCAGTTCCGGGAAAGCATTGGAAACGCCACCGGCCCCCACATCATGAATAGAGAGAATCGGGTTGTTCTTACCCATCTGCCAGCAGCGGTCGATGACCTCCTGGGCGCGGCGCTGGATTTCCGGGTTGCCCCGCTGCACGGAGGCGAAGTCCAGATCCTCCGTATTGACCCCGGCGCTCATGGAGGAAGCGGCACCGCCTCCCAGGCCGATCAACATGCCGGGACCGCCCAACTGGACCAGCTTGGTGCCGGGGGGGAAGACGGGCTCCTTGAAGGATTGCTCGGCCTGGATGCTGCCCAGACCACCGGCGATCATGATGGGCTTGTGGTAGCCGCGCACGATCTCGCCCACAGGCTGTTCATAGGCGCGGAAATAACCAGTCAGGTTGGGGCGGCCGAATTCGTTGTTGAAGGCGGCGGCACCGATGGGGCCCTCGATCATGATGTCCAGGGCCGAAGCGATGCGGCCGGGACGCCCCGCATCGGTTTCCCAGGGCTGCACAGCCTCGGGGATGTTCAGGTTGGAGACAGAGAAGCCACAGAGGCCGGCCTTGGGCTTGGAGCCCTTGCCAGTGGCGCCCTCGTCGCGGATTTCGCCGCCGGAGCCGGTGGCAGCACCGGGGAAGGGGGAAATGGCCGTGGGGTGGTTATGGGTTTCCACCTTGGTAAGGATGTGGGTCAGCTCTTCGGTGTAGCCGTAGGTGCCGTCGCCATTCGGGTAGAAGCGGGGAATGGTGGCCCCTTCGATGATGGAGGCGTTATCCGCATAGGCCATCACCGTGCCTTCGGGATGGGCCTTGTGGGTGTCGCGGATCATGCCGAACAGGGTCTTGTCCTTGGCTTCCCCGTCCACCACCCAGGAGGCGTTGAAAATCTTGTGGCGGCAGTGCTCGGAGTTGGCCTGGGCAAACATCATCAATTCCACGTCGGTGGGATTGCGGCCCGCGTCCGTGAAGATTTTCACCAGGTAATCGATTTCATCTTCGGAAAGCGCCAGACCCAGGCTGCTGTTGGCGGCCACCAGGGCAGGCCGACCACCGGCCAGGATGTCCACGGTGGAGAGTTCTTTGGGCTGGAAGTGCTGGAACAGGGCGGCGGAAGCCTCCAGGGAATCCAGCACGGATTCGGTCATGCGGTCGTGAATCAGGGCCACCACGGCCCGCTTCTGCTCGGCACTCAGGGCCTTGCCGCCCTTCAAGGCAATGCGGAACACCACGCCCCGCTCAATGCGCTCGATATTGGCGAGACCGCAGTTATGGGCAATGTCGGTAGCCTTGGAAGACCAGGGGGAGATGGTACCGATACGGGGCACCACGAAAAAGAGTTCGCCCTCGGTAGCCGCCACGGGCTGTTCTTCCAGCAGCTGGGTCAGCTGGCTACGTTCCTTTTCCGAGAGGGGAGCCTTCAGGGCGGCCACGTGCCAGTGCTCGGCAACCACAGAGGCCAGCTCCGGCAAACCGGCGGCCAGACGGGCCTCCAGACGTTGCAAGCGGAAAGCGGAAAAAGCGGCGGCGCCGCGCAGGAACAGGAAGTCGGCCATGAGGGGGGAAATGCAGAAAACGGGAATCGCGCATTATACCGGTTCACCGCTAGGTTTCAGGTCCCCTTGCTAGGCTAAAATGTCTGCCTATTCAACAGTAATCGTGAGTCCCCATGTCCGAATTCCACTTCGACGTTTCCCTCCAGGATTTTGAAGCCAAAGTGCTGCAGGCCTCCATGGAAGTCCCCATCCTGGTGGATTTCTGGGCCCAATGGTGCGAACCCTGCAAAGTGCTGAAGCCCATGCTGGAAAAGCTGGCGAATGAATACAAGGGGCGCTTCCGGCTGGCCAAGGTGGACGCCGATACCAATCCGGAACTGTCCCAGTATTTCGGCGTGCGCAGCATCCCCACCGTGGTCATGATCCAGAACGGTCAGCCCGTGGATGGTTTTACCGGTGCCCTGCCCGAAGGGGAATTGAAAGCTTTCCTGGACCGTTTCGTGGCCCCGCCTGCCGCCGACCTGCGGGCTGAAGCCGCTGCCCTGGCCGCCACCGGCGACTGGAACGGTGCCCTGCAGATCCTGATCCAGGCCACCCAGGAAAACCCCAACGACGAGGGGGCCCGCCTGGATGCGGTGGAAGCCCTGCTGGAACTGGATCGCAAGGACGAAGCGGAACAATTGCTGGGCCTGGAGTACGTAGCCGAAGCCGACAGGGCCCAGTCCCTCAAGGCCCGCCTGGCCCTGGCTGCCAATGCGGTGGATACCGCTCCCCTGCTGGCCAAGGTGGAGGCCAACCCGGATGACCACGGGGCCCGCCTGGAATTGGCCCGGGCCTATGCGGGCAATGCCC
>QKDJ01000005.1 GCA_003252145.1 Azovibrio restrictus | reverse complement strand
TCCCCAGAGGCACCACGCCGATCTGTGCCTGGTCCTTGGCCTCTCCCGCTTCCTCCGTGGTATTGCTCGCATCCCCCATGCGGGCATTGAGCATGGCCACGGCCATGAGCAGGATGAGAATGCCGCCCCCCACCTGAAACTGGGGAATACCAATACCGAACAGACGCAGGATGGCCTCCCCGGCCAGGGCGGAACAACTCATCACCACCCCCACCGTCAGGGCGGCCATGCGGGAGGTGGCCCGGCGCTGGGCCGGTGCATCGTCCGAGGTAAGCGTGGCCAGGGCCGATACCCCGAGCATGGGATTGACGATGACCAGCAGACCCACCAGGGTATTCAAGGCCTCATGCAGGGCAAACACTTTTACCTCCCGTCACTGGAATTTACTGTTATCGCGCACAGGTAGAATTATCATCTCATCTGCTGGGGCATGCTTGTGATGTGTGCCCCCTGCCCACCCGGCAGCCCCGGGTTTTCCCTGTCGCTGATCCATGCTTGAAATTGCCGTCTGGTGTCTGGTCGTCACCGCCCTCTTTGCCTATATCAACCACCGCTTCATCGGCCTGCCCACCACCATCGGGGTGATGAGCATCGCCCTGGTCATTTCCCTGGGCCTCATCGGGCTCGACATGCTGGGCTGGAGCCGCCCCCGGGACTACGAAGTGGCCCTGATGGCCTCCATCGACTTTCCCGGCGTCCTGATGCGAGGCATGCTGGCCCTGCTGCTCTTTGCCGGTGCCCTACAGGTGGATCTCTCCAGTCTGGCTCGATACCGCTGGCCCATTGGCGCCCTGGCTCTGGCGGGCACCACCATCTCGGCCCTGGTGGTGGGTCTGGCCCTGTGGCAACTGCTGCCCATCGTGAATATCGACCTGCCCCTGGCCTATTGCCTCATGTTTGGCGCCCTCATTTCCCCCACGGACCCGGTGGCGGTCATCAGCATTCTAAAATCCTCGGAAACCCCGAAAAACCTGCGCTCCATCATCGCCGGAGAATCCCTGTTCAACGACGGCATGGGCGTGGTCCTGTTCGCCCTGGCCCTGTCCATGCACAGCACCGGCAAGATTCCCACCCTGGGGGAAGGAGCCTGGCTGCTGCTTCGGGAAGGGGGCGGCGGCATTGTGCTGGGTCTGCTGCTGGGGCATCTGCTGTTTGCCATGCTCAGGAGCGTGCGCAGCTATCAGGTGGAAGTACTGCTCTCCCTGGCCACGGTCATGGGGGGCTATGGTCTGGCAGAGCGCCTGGAATTCTCGGGCCCCGTGGCCATGGCCGTGGTGGGTCTGGTGGTGGGTAGCATGAGTCGGGCGGAACAGTTGCCGTCGGAAACCCGGGAACACCTGCAGCGCTTCTGGCAGTTGCTGGATGGCCTGCTGAACACGGTGCTGTTCGTGCTCATCGGACTGGAAGTGGTGCGAGTGAATTTCAGCAGCGGCATCTTCGCCGCCGCCGGTCTCAGCATCCTCATCACCCTGATGGCCCGGGGCATCAGCGTGGCCGCTCCCCTGAGCCTGCTGCGCCAGGGGCTGGCCCTGCCCAAGGGAAGCTGGCATCTGCTCACCTGGGCCGGATTGCGAGGGGGCGTCTCCGTGGCCCTGGCCCTTTCCCTGCCCCCCGGTCATTACCGGGAAATCGTGTTGTCCCTGACCTATTGTGTGGTGATCTTCTCGGTGCTGGTGCAGGGGCTGACCATACGCCGCATCGCCCGCCAGTTCATGCCGACTCCCCCCGCCCCTGTTGCCTCCGACGTGCCTGTGCCATGACAGCAAACCTTCCCATCCCCGTGGTGCTGGACACCAATGCGGTCCTCGATCTGTTCCTGTTTCGGGATGCCCGTCTGGTGCCCCTGCATCAGGCGGTGGTTCAGGGCCGCCTGATCTGTCTGACCGACCCGGGTTGCCTGACCGAACTGGCACGGGTGCTGGATTACCCCAAGCTCCAGGCCTGGGCCCATCGTTTCGATGCTCAGAATGCCTACACGGCCCTGGCTCGACTGGTTCCCGGGGAAGGCAGCCCCGTGGCCCTGCCCCACTGCCGGGACGGAGACGACCAGCGCTTTCTGGAACTGGCCGCCCGGGGCCAGGCCGCCTGGCTCATCAGCAAGGACAAGCTGGTGCTGAAGGTACGGCGCAGCGCCATCCCCCTGCCATTTGAAGTGCTACACCCGGAAGAGGCTCTGGGGAGGCTGAACACACCTCCCTCCTCATAAGCTCAGCATTTTTTCTTCGTTCCCCCATCAGAGACGGGGCGGCACACTGGTTTGACTGACTCATGTGCCCAATGGAAGCTCCCATGCCCCTGACCGACATCGTTCGCCACCTGAATGCCCAGGTGCAGTTTCAATCCCGAATACCGCCCCCCTTCTACGCCAGCTGCGGCCAGGTGTTCATCCGTTACGGCGGCCTGCAGCTGGGTTCCCGTTTTTCACCCCTGGTGGAAACTAGTAGCGGCCGTACGCCCGGATACAGCACCAGCCTGCTGGCTTTCAACGCCAGTAGTGGCCGCCCGGTCCCGGCCCGGGCCGTTTTTGTACTGCCCTGCGATGATCAGGAATTCATTCACCTGGACCGCCTGGTGCGCACCCTGCACGCCCTC
>QKDJ01000002.1 GCA_003252145.1 Azovibrio restrictus | reverse complement strand
GGAAGCGGAAAGTGTGGAAAGCCTGGCCTCCAAAGGTTTGTTGAGCCTGGTGCTGCCCGAGTATCAGCAGGCTTACATGGCCCTGCATGAAGCCGTGTTTTCCGGCCAGAACGGCATCCTGGAATTTCGTCTCAAGGGTCTGAAGGGAACCGAGCGTTGGTTGGAAACCCATGCCACCCCGCTCTATGACGACCATGGACAGGTGATTTCCTGTCTTTCGGTGACCCGGGATGTGAGTCTGCTCAAGGGGCAGCAGGCGGAATTGCAGTTCCTGGCCCACTACGATTCCCTGACCCGTCTGCCCAATCGCAGTCTGCTGGCGGACCGGATGCTCCAGGGCCTGGCTCAGGCCCGGCGGGCGGGGACCCGGGTGGCCGTGGGCTATCTGGACCTGGATGGCTTCAAGGCGGTGAACGACACCGGAGGCCACGAGGCAGGCGACTGCCTGCTGGTGGAAATGGGCCAGCGTCTCCAGGCTACGGTGCGTCAGGGAGACACGGTGGCCCGCCTGGGCGGGGACGAGTTTGCCCTGGTTTTGCTGGGGGTGGATGGGGACCCGGATTGGCAGAGCGTGGCTCAGCGGGTGCTCCAGGCAGTGGCTGAGCCGGTACGGTTGGGCGTGCGGGAGTACCGGGTATCCGGCAGTCTGGGCATCAGTGTGTTCCCCGACGACAATGCAGATCCGGACACCCTGTTGCGTCATGCAGACCACGCCATGTACCGGGCCAAGGCGCGGGGCAAGAACCAGGTCTGCGTGTTTTCCGTCCATGAGGACCTGCTGGATTGAAATCAGGGGATGTCCACAACCCCCGATGAAGGGTGAAGCAGGCTAAAATCCTGCCCCATGGACAGCGTCAATCTCACCCATCAGTTCCTCATCGCCATGCCGGCCATGGTGGACCCCTATTTCAACCGTTCCCTGGTCTATATCTGCGAGCATAACGAGCAGGGGGCTTTGGGCATCATCGTGAACCGGCCCTTGGACATGACCCTGGCCGGGCTCTTCGAAAAGGTGGATCTGTCCCTCTCCGTGCCGGAAATGGAAGGCCTGCCCGTTTATTTCGGTGGTCCCGTCCAGACTGATCGGGGCTTCGTGCTGCACCGTCCTCTGGGTCAATGGCAATCCAGCCTCAAGGTGACCGACGAAATCGGTCTGACCAGTTCCAAGGACATCCTCACCTCCATGGGCGAGAAGGGTGACCCCAAGGACATTCTCATGACCCTGGGCTATTCAGGCTGGGGTGCCGGGCAGCTGGAAGATGAGCTGGCCCAGAATGCCTGGCTCACCGTGGCCGCTGACGGGGAAATCCTGTTTGCCCTGCCTCCCGAAGAACGTCTGGCCGCCGCCATGCAAAAGCTGGGGGTGAGCTACACCCAATTGTCCGACGTGGCCGGACACGCCTGAGCCGGATGGGAACAGTCCTCGCCTTCGATTACGGTGAAAAGCGCACTGGCGTGGCCGTGGGTGAAACCGCCCTGGGTCAGGCCCACCCTCTGGAAGTGATCCGTGCCGGCAGCGACCCGGAACGTCTGGCGGCCATCGGCAAGCTGGTCAAGGAATGGCAACCGGAACTGCTGGTGGTGGGCCGTCCCACCCATGCGGACGGCACACCCCATGAAATGACCGTCCGGGCCCACGAATTTTCCCTGCTTCTCATGGACCATTTCGGCTTGCCCGTGCAGGAGGCCGACGAACGGCTCACCTCCCGGGATGCGGAAACCCGCCTGCGGGAGACCGGTCGCAATGCCAAAAACATGAAGCCCCTGCTGGATGCGGTGGCTGCCCAACTCATACTGCAAACCTGGTTCGACTTTCCCCATGACCCTACTCCCCTCCCCGCTGCCTGACGCCGAGGCCCAGTGCCAGGCCCTGGCTGACCTGATACGCCCGGCCCTGACGCCCGATACCGCCCTGGTGGGTATTTTCAGTGGTGGTGCCTGGATCGCCGAGCGCCTGGCCCAGTTGCTGGAGCTGCCGGACGAAACCGGTCTCATCGACATTTCCTTCTACCGGGATGATTTTGCCGAGAAGGGGCTGCATCCCCAGGTGCGTCCCACCCGCATCCCCTTCGATGTGAGCGGCAAGCGCCTGATCCTGGTGGATGACGTGCTCTACACCGGGCGCACCACCCGGGCTGCCCTGAACGAGCTGTTCGACTACGGTCGGCCTGCCTCCGTGGAACTAGCGGTCCTGGCGGATCGGGGCGGGCGGGAGTTGCCCGTGGCCCCCACCTACTGCGTGTGGAATCTGGAATTGCCTGCACAAACCTGCCTGACGCTGGATCAGAACGATCAGGGCCTGCTCTCCTGGAGGGTTGAAGAACATGCTTAATCCGCAACTGAACAGCAACGGGGACCTGATCCACCTGCTTTCCACCGAAGGACTGCCCCGCAGCATCCTGACCCGCATTCTGGATACGGCGGCCACCTTCGTGGGTATCACCGACCGGGAAGTGAAGAAGGTGCCCCTGCTGCGAGGCAAGAGCGTTTTCAATCTGTTCTTCGAAAACTCCACTCGCACCCGCACCACTTTCGAGATTGCCGCCAAGCGCCTTTCTGCGGATGTGCTCAACCTGGACATCACCCGTTCTTCCAC
>QKDJ01000134.1 GCA_003252145.1 Azovibrio restrictus | reverse complement strand
CCGGCCGGAATCATGGGATACACGTTTTCCCGCGGATCGGTGAGGAAGTTGATGAACACCAGACGATCCTTGTATTTGCCGAAGGCGTCCCGCAGGGCAGGCTCCACATCCTCCGGTTTTTCCACCACCATGCCCACATGCCCATAGGCCTCCGCCAGCTTCACGAAGTCCGGCAGGGAGCCCATGTAGGACTCGGCGTAGCGCTCTTCATAGAAGAACTCCTGCCACTGGCGCACCATGCCCAGGTAGCCGTTGTTCAACAGGATGACCTTGAGGGGGAGATTGTGCTCCTTGCAGGTGGACAGCTCCTGGATGTTCATCTGGATACTGCCCTCGCCCGTGATACAAGCCACCATGGCATCGGGATGGGCAAACTGCACGCCCATGGCCGCTGGCAAACCGAAGCCCATGGTGCCCAGGCCCCCGGAGTTGATCCAGCGGCGGGGCTTGTCGAACTTGTAGTAGTGGGCGGCCCACATCTGGTGTTGTCCCACGTCGGAGGTGACATAGGCCTGGCCGTTGGTGACCTCGTAAAGCTTCTCAACCACGAACTGGGGCTTGATGACTGACGAGCTATGTTCATACTTCAAGCAATCCTGGGCACGCCACAATTCGATCTGGGCCCACCAGGCCTTGAGGGCCTGCTCATCCGGCCTTTCTTTTTCGGCCTGAAGGAGCTTGATGATTTCATCCAGCACATTGGCCACATCACCGACGATGGGCACATCCACCTTCACCCGCTTGGAAATGGACGAGGGGTCCACATCGATATGGATGATGCGATGGTGCTCGCGGCTGAAGTGCTTCGGGTTGCCGATCACGCGGTCATCGAAGCGCGCACCTACGGCCAGCAACACGTCGCAATGCTGCATGGCCATGTTGGCTTCATAGGTGCCGTGCATGCCCAACATACCCAGGAACAAGGGATCTGGTGAGGGATAGCCCCCCAAGCCCATCAGCGTATTGGTCGTGGGGAATCCCAATAGGCGCGTCAGTTCTATCAACTGACTGGAAGCGTTCCCCAGCACCACCCCACCGCCGGTGTAGATCACGGGGCGCTGAGCCTCGAGCAAGATCTGCACGGCTTTCTTGATCTGCCCAGCATGACCTTTCCATGTGGGGTTGTAGGAACGCATGGAAATCTTTTTGGGATACTCGTATGCACAAAGATGCTGGGTCACATCTTTGGGAATATCCACGACGACGGGGCCTGGCCGACCTGTAGCCGCGATATAGAAAGCCTTCTTGATGGTCTCCGCCAACTGGTGAACATCCTTCACCAGGAAGTTGTGCTTTACGCAGGGGCGGGTAATCCCCACCGTGTCCACTTCCTGGAAGGCGTCCAAGCCAATAGCCGCAGTGGGCACCTGGCCAGTCAGGACCACCATGGGGATGGAATCCATATAGGCGGTGGCGATTCCGGTCACCGCATTGGTGGCGCCCGGCCCCGAGGTGAC
Organism: Azovibrio restrictus; assembly: GCA_003252145.1. GTDB lineage: Bacteria > Pseudomonadota > Gammaproteobacteria > Burkholderiales > Rhodocyclaceae > Azovibrio > Azovibrio restrictus_A. The sequence continues at coordinate 1,143 of QKDJ01000134.1, read as the reverse complement.
GATTGCTACCCCCACTTCACCCGTGCAGCGTGCATAGGCGTCGGCTGCATGAAGTGCCGCCTGTTCGTGGCGTACCAGGACGTGTTGAAACGCATCCTGTTTGTAGATCTCGTCGTAAATGTTCAGCACGGCGCCTCCGGGATATCCGAAAACGTGCTTCACACCCTCGTCACGCAAACAGCGGACAACGATCTCCGCTCCGGTCAACTCTGTGTCGGCCATGGCAAGGATATTTCTTATCAACAGAAAAGCTTGTGACAGTATCGATTGCCATGGGGGCGGTCAAGCCAGGCCCATGCAACCCCAGAAACAAAAAGGGGTTTGGCGAAAGCCAAACCCCTGGATTTGGTGGGTGGTGGGGGATTCGAACCCACGACCAACGGATTAAAAGTCCGCTGCTCTACCAGCTGAGCTAACCACCCGCGAAAGACCGCGATTATTCCAAAAAAAACCGCGTGCGGTCAACTCAATCAGTACGTCACTGTGTGGGTGGACTTACTTTTCTGCGTCGCAGGCTTCTTGCTGGTTCTGCTGCGCGTCACTGACTTAGGCTCATTCGCGACAGCACTGGCGTTATTCGTCTCAGGCTTGGAGTAGGTCACTTCCTGAATCGGGGAGCCCGTCACAGACGCTTCAGACTGTTTGCCCTCCACCACCTGGGTCTGGGAGCCCTTGCCCTGGTAGGCCTCCATGAATGCGAGGACCTTGTTCAGGCGCACCTGACCAGGAATGAACATGACGATCTCACCATTGGGATCGTAGATATAAGAGGTGGGATAAAAATCCACCGGGCCCACCTGACGGAAAGGACTGTCCTGGTTGCGGCGTGCACCACCGGCAACAATGCTATGGAAATCGAGGTTGTGGCGGCTTGCGGATTCGCGCACCACACTCTCGTCGGGTCCGTAGTCAAGGCCGATGCCAATCACCACGAAATCCTTGCGCTTGTTCAGCTCATTGAGTGTCGGCACTTCCACCCAGCACAAAGGACACCAAGGCGCCCAAAAGTTAACCAGCACCCATTTCCCTTTGAAATCAGACAGTTGAACGCTTTTCCCGCTGATATCAGTAAATTGGAAGTTGATGGCCTTGGTGCCACCAGCATGTGCAGACATGGCTGAAACAGCCGTAACGAGGCCAAAC
>QKDJ01000302.1 GCA_003252145.1 Azovibrio restrictus | reverse complement strand
CCTGGGTTGTGGTGTGGTGCCTTCCCACAACGTGACCACCGAATTGAAGGATGTGGATTACATCCGCAACGACGCCCGGCGTGCGCGTCAGGAATTCGGCTATTTGCGCATGTGGAGCATTCACCCCAACCAGATTCAGCCCATTCTCGAAGCCATGCGGCCCGACTTTTCCGAGGTTGAGGCTGCAGGGGAAATCCTTTGTGGCGCCCAGGATGCCGACTGGGGTCCCATCCAGCATGCAGGCAAGCTCCATGACCGGGCCTCCTACCGCTATTACTGGGAACTGCTGAAACGAGCCCAGGCCACGGGTATGGAACTGCCGGCCCTGGCCAAGCAGCGCTTCTTTGCCTGATACCCACTCTCCTGCCCGGGAAGTCCTGGATGTCCTGTACCAGGACCAGTGGCTGGTGGTCGTCCACAAGCCCTCGGGGCTGCTCACCCACCGCACGGACCTGGACCGTCACGAAACCCGCTTTGCCTTGCAGATCGTGCGAGACCAGATGGGCCAGCGGGTCTATCTGGCCCATCGCCTGGACCGGGGAACTTCCGGCGTCCTGCTGTTCGCCCGGGACGAAAACACGGCCAGGGAACTGGGGCGCCAGTTTGAAGCAGGCATGGTCGCCAAGCGCTATCTGGCGGTCGTTCGAGGTCACCCACCGGCCACAGGAAGTATTGACCACCCTTTGAGTCGCCAGCGAGATGCACGGGAAGGAACCGGAACCCCGGTGACCGAAGCCCCCCAGGCGGCGCTCACCCACTTCCGCTGCCTGGATACCGTGGAATTACCCTTTGCCGTGGATCGCTATCCCCAGAGTCGCTATGCCCTGATGGAACTGGAGCCCATGACCGGTCGCCGCCATCAATTACGTCGGCACATGAAACATATGGCCCACCCCATCATCGGCGACGCCACCCATGGCAAGGGTATTCACAACCGCTTTTTCCAGCAGCAATTCGGTTGTCAGCGTCTGCTGCTGGCCTGTTTGAGCATGAGCCTGACTCACCCGGTAACCGGGCAAGCCCTGCATCTGGAAGCGCCCCTGGCCGACGATTTTGCTCGCCTTATACAAACCCTGGGTTGGGCCTGGCCCCATCCCGCCCTATCTCACAAGGGCTCGTAGGGGCGCAGATAACGGGGAAAACGGGGGAGGCCGCTCCGGGTCAGTTCCCGATAGCGGTAAGTTACCTGGCTGCCGATAGAAGGTGGTGACTGGCGCTCGGCCATGGTAAATCCCGTACCGATGCGAAACTCCCGCCCTTCCGGAGTACGCACCTTCAAGGCCCCCAGCACCCCCTGAAGCTTGCCCTTGCCCGGCACATGCCCCACCACCGTGGCTTCCGCATCCCGTTCCGGCGTCAGTTTCAACAGGGCATCACTGCGACCAGTGACATAAGCCGCATCCGCCCGGTGCAGCATGAGCCCTTCGCCCCCCACCTGCACAACTTTTTGCAGGTGAGCCAGAAGACTTGGGCTGTCGGGTACGCGAAATTGGGCTACCAACTGTAGCCAAGGCACCTGGGCCTGCGCAATCAGTGTTCCCAGTTGCGTCAGCCGGGCAGTGAAATCCCCTTCCCCATCCGGTAATTCGAACACCATGTAGCGCACCTGGCGCCATTCCCCATCGACCGGCTGCTGGCGACGAACCGTGGCTACCAATTCCTGGAAACGTCCCCGTCCCAGCCATAACTCTCCATCCAGGGGAGTTGGGGGGAAATCCCGCACAAACCATTCCGGTGCGGCCACCGGATTCCCACTGCGAAAGTAAAGGGCCTTGCCATCCCAATAGGCCCGAACGCCGTCGTATTTTTCGCTCACCCAATAGGGGGAAGGATCAAGGGCTGAATCATGTACCCGGGCCAGCAATAAGGCAGGTGCATCTGCCCAAAGCAGATTGCAGCAGCCCAGCAACAAACTGAGAACACAGGCCCGAAGGCAGCTTGTAATCACGTCCATCTCCTCCCGCAACAGGAGGAGAGACTATGCCAAATAAATTAACCTAGGGAAAACTCGAGAATTAGTTGGACTCACCCACACCGCCAGCAGCATCGCTCCCGGCTTTCTCAGATACAGCCTCATCATCTTTTTTCTTCTTGCCCCACTTAACCGGGTGCGCATGACGGCTGATGATGAAATCCAGGAAGAACTTGATCCAGATGGTACTACCGCCTATGGCACTCCAGGTTTCATAACCCAGGCTGCCCGTCAGCACCCCCAGGATGGTACAGACCGTAATGGCGCCGCAGACCAGATTGAGCGCACCGGTGTAAGGCGCAAATTTCTCGGGATTGGCCGGTGCCACGCCCCTTTTCAGACCCACCTCGGAAAAGTCCCGCTTGACGAAAATCCGCCAAGCCCGGCGCATCCAGAAAAAGGAAATAGGGAAAAGGGCCAGGAACAGAATCCAGGTCATTGCCACACTGACATCAAAAACCATTGGGTACTCCAGAAGTGACTGGTACTTCATCCAATTGGACGAAACGAATTCTTGGGAAGATGCCACAAAAGAAAAAACCCCGCCAGACTGCTCCGGCGGGGTCTGTCTGTATCTGCAGGCCGGAACCTGCAGTTCAGTCTTGCTTAGTGAGCGCCATCCACCATCTTGGAACCGCGAGGAATACGAACGGCTTCAACCATGTGCTGGATGTGCTCGGGGGGTTCCTTGGTCATCTTGTCGACCACGAAGGCCACACCGAAGTTCACCAGGGCACCGATGGCACCGAAGGCTTCAGGAGTGATGCCGAAGAAGCTGTTGGGACCACCGATCATGTCCACAAAGTCAGTACCCTTGATGAAGAAGATACCCTTGTGAGCGAACACGTAGAACAGGGTGATGAACAGACCAGCCAGCATACCGGCCATGGCACCTTCCTTGTTCATCTTCTTGGAGAAGATACCCATCATGATGGCGGGGAACAGGGAGGAAGCGGCAATACCGAAGGCCAGAGCCACGGTACCAGCGGCGAATCCGGGAGGATTCAGACCCAGGTAACCGGCGATCACGATGGCGACAGCCATGGAGATCTTGCCAGCCAGCAGCTCGTTCTTTTCACTGATATCGGGAGCAAACACACCCTTCACCAGGTCATGGGACACGGCAGCGGAGATGGCCATCAGCAGACCAGCAGCGGTAGACAGGGCAGCAGCCAGACCACCCGCAGCCACCAGGGCGATAACCCAGTCAGGCAGCAGGGCGATTTCGGGGTTGGCCAGCACGATGATGTCGGCGTTCACCGTCAGCTCGTTGCCCTTCCAGCCCGCAGCTTCAGCCTTGGCCTTCACAGCGTCGCTCTTGGTCTTGTCGTTGTAGTACTGGATACGACCGTCACCGTTCTTGTCTTCGAACTTCAGCAGACCAGTCTTTTCCCAACGCTTCATCCACTCGGGACGCTCGTCGTACTTGATCTGGGCGTCAGCTGTGTAGGGATCGGTGTTCTGCATCACGACACCGGGAGTCACGGTGCGGATCAGGTTCATCTTGGCCATGGCAGCCACAGCAGGTGCAGTGGTGTACAGAATGGCGATGAAGACCAGAGCCCAACCAGCGGAGGAGCGTGCGTCCTTAACCGTGGGAACGGTGAAGAAGCGCATGATCACGTGGGGCAGACCGGCGGTACCGATCATCAGGGACATGGTGTACACGAACATGTTCAGGGTGCTACCAGCAGTGCTGGTGGTGTACTTACCAAAGCCCAGGTCAGTCACAACCTGATCCAGCTTGGACAGCAGGGACACATCGGTACCCACCATGTTGCCGCCCAGACCCAGTTGGGGCAGGGGGTTGCCAGTCAGTTGCAGGGAGATGAACACGGCAGGCACGGTGTAGGCCAGAATCAGCACCACGTACTGAGCCACCTGGGTGTAGGTGATGCCCTTCATGCCACCGAACACGGCGTAGGCGAACACGATACCCATACCCACATAAATACCGGTTTCGTTGGACACGCCCAGGAAGCGGGAGAAGGCCACGCCCACACCAGTCATCTGACCGATGATGTAGGTGATGGAGGCCGTCAGCAGACAGATCACCGCAATGGTGGAAGCCGTCTTGGAATAGAAACGGTCACCAATGAACTGGGGCACGGTGAACTTGCCGAACTTGCGCAGGTACGGAGCCAGCAGCATGGCCAGCAGCACGTAACCACCGGTCCAGCCCATCAGGAACAGGCCACCGCCGTAACCCATGTTGGAGATCAAACCCGCCATGGAGATGAAGGAAGCAGCAGACATCCAGTCAGCGCCGGTTGCCATACCGTTCAGAACCGGGTGCACGCTACCGCCGGCAGCGTAGAACTCGGAAGTGGAGCCCGCGCGGGCCCAGATGGCGATGCCGATGTACAGCGCGAAGCTGGCACCGACCACCAGGTAGGTCATAGTTTGCAGATCCATAGTCTATGGCTCCTTATTCTTCGTGAACGTCGAATTGACGGTCGATATCGCCCATCTTCTTGGCATAGAAGAAGATCAGCGCGATAAAGATGTAGATGGAACCCTGATGGGCAAACCAGAAGCCCAGGGGATAGCCACCCAGCATGATGCCGTTAAGTGCATCGGCAAACAGGATGCCCGCACCGAACGAGACCAGGAACCAGACAACTAGGATCTTGGCCAGCAACCCGAGGGTCGCGGACCAGTAGCCATTGGCTTTGTCGTCCATTTGTACTCCTCCTTTTTATTAAAACCATGTATGAAACAAGCGTGCGGTCACGCCACAAGGCATTAGCCGACGTCCCATTATCGACACCCATCACTTACAGTTACCTTACATTCCCAGGATTATTTTTTTTCGTACAACTTATTTTTTTATGGTAAACATCGAAAAAAATAACCCTAAAAAACAATAGAAAATAACAAATAACATTCCCACAAAAACCTACAACAACATCATCACAAACCCCCTTCTAAAAGGGTATGTTCCACGCAAGGGAAAGTCTCAATGAGCCAGGATGTACAACTCATCATCGACCATGAAATGGAGGCATTGACCGCCCTCCCCCCCCTCTCTTCCCTGCCTCGCGAAGCCCGGGAAAAACTGTTGGCTGACTGTCAGCTGATCTTTTATCCCCGGGGCTCCCACGTGGCACACCCGGACCTGGATCGCAGCTCCCGCTCCCTCCTGATCCTCAAACAAGGCAGCATTGCCTTGCACATGCCGGACACCCACGCAGGTGGCCATGTGGGTGAGCCAGAAGCTGTACTACCCCCTGGAACCTTGTTTGGCACCGAGTGGGTGTTGGGTCAGCGGGCTCCGGCTTACATCTATGTGGCCCAGGAAGACAGTTTTTGCTGGGAACTGGGTGCTGAGGCCCTGGCGCAAATGCAGGCCTTGCCTGACATGTGGCGTTGGATGATGGAAGAGTCCTGGCACAACCTGGAACAATTGCGGGAACGCCAGACCCGGGACCGGGAAGCCCGTTACCTGGCCGAACAGGTGCTCTGCCTTCCTCTGGGTTCCCTGTTCCAGCGAGCCCCCCTGACCGTTGCCCCAACCCAGACGGCCCGGGAAGTCCTCGAACTCATGAATCAGGAAAAAATCGGCTCGGTCGTGGCAGTGGAACAGGGACGGCCGGTAGGCATCGTGACGGAAACCGATCTGGTTCGGCGTGCCCTGTCCGAGGATCAGGGCGCCAGCAAACTGGTCAGCGACATCATGACACCCCGCCCCATCTGCCTCAATGCCACCCATACCCTGGCGGAGGCCGCCATGGAAATGACCTCCCGGGGCATCCGCCACGTACCGGTCATTGACGACGAAGGCATGCTCCTGGGCATGGTCTCCGAACGGGACATCTTCATCCGCCAGCGTGCAGGCTTCGGCACCCTTTCCGCCCCCATTGAGCAAGCCGAATCCGTGGAAGCCCTGGCCCCCATCGTCAGCACCATACGAGAAGCCGGCAAGGGGATGTATTTGCAAGGCATGGGCGCAGTTCAGCTCACCAACCTGATTTCCTCCCTCAATGATCGGGTGGGCGAACGCATTCTGGATCTGGCCGTGGAGGCTGCTCCGCCACCCGGCACCTACTGCTGGATGGCTTTCGGTTCCGAAGGCCGCATGGAGCAGACCTTCTCCACAGACCAGGACAACGGTCTGATCTTCATTCCCACCTCTCCCGAAAAGCAGGAAGAGGAACGCCAGCACTACCTGAACTTTGCGGACCGGGTGAATGTGGCCCTGGACCACGTGGGCTTCCCCCTGTGCAAGGGCAACATCATGGCCCGCAATCCCGAGTGGTGCCTGACCCTGGACGAATGGAAACAACGCTTCACCCGCTGGATTCAGAGCCCCACTCCGGAAGCCCTGCTCAACGGCTCCATCTTTTTCGATTTCCGTGCCCTGCACGGTGATGAGTCATTGGCAGAAGTGCTGCGGGACCACCTGTTCAAACTCAGCCAGGACAACACCATCTTCCTGCATATGATGGCCAAGAATGCCCTCACGGTAGCGCCTCCCTTGGGCAAGTTGTCTCGCTTCAATACGGACAAGAGCAAGACGGTGGACCTGAAAACCCAGGGCGTGCGCCTGTTTGTGGACATCGCCCGCATCTACGCCCTGCGTCACGGGGTGCGGGCCACCAACACCATCCAGCGGCTGCGGCTCGGGGGTCAGAAACTCAAGCGCAATCAGAAACTCATCGAGGCGGATATCGCCGCTTTCGAGTTCATCCAGTCCATCCGCATGGGCGGCCAGTTGCTGGCCAAACCGGATCACGACGCCAACCGCATGGACCCCTACGGACTCAACGAACTGGATCAACGGGTGCTGCAGGAATCCTTCCGTCAGGCCCAGTTGCTCCAGGAACGTCTGCGACTGGACTTCCGCGTATGATGTTCGGCGCCCGCTTCTTTCGCGGCAGCGTAACGCTGCCCCCGGTCCTCCAGGAAGCCGTTCAAATCTGGCAGGTCCTGCCCCGCCCCGATCCTAAAACCCTGCTCAGCAAGGCTTCCTTCGCCCTGGTGGATGTGGATGTCACCGGCACCAGCCTGCGCACCGACCGCCTCACCGGCTTTGCGGTCGCCATCGTGGAAGGGGGGAGCCTGAAACTCTCCCAACTGCATCACCTTCCCTTTGATCCGGACGATAGCGACGCTGCCATTCATGCCACGGCCAAGTTCTTCCAGCTGATCGGCAAGCTGCCCCTGGTCACCTACAACAGCAACTTCGTGGCCACCATGCTGAATAATTTCCTGGAAAAGTTGGGGGCCCCCAATCTGGCCCAGGAAGACTGGCTGGACCTGCTCTGGCTGCTGCCTTCCCTATATGGCGGCGAACTCACCGAACATGCCGGCCTCATGGACTGGGTACGGGAACTCCAAGTTCCCCTGATCCGCCAGCACCATGCCCTGGCTGACGTATACGCCATGGCCCATCTGTTCCTGATCACCCTGGAACGGGCCGAGTCCCAAGGTATGCAAACCCTGGAGGAACTGACCCGCTCCCAGAGCAGCCGACGCTGGTTGCGGGGCTAATCTCACTGGAGAGCCAAGAACAGCCCGCCTCACAGGTACTCACAAATGGCATACCATTTGATACAAAACTAAGTACCCATGACATCATCCATGATGCTTCACCCTGACTTTTTTCATAAAGGGATCCCATCATGGAATTCAACTCTCTCCTGCTTGCCCTGCAGACCAGCGTAGGGCAATACCTGCCTACCCTGCTGGGCGCCCTGGCCATCCTGGCCCTGGGCTGGCTGTTATCCGTAAGTGCTCGTGCAGCCAGCCTGCGCCTGCTGCGCCTGGTCAAACTGGACCAGCGCATGGCCGACAGCATCGGCCAACCCATCCACCTGGAACGGGCTATCGCCCTCACGGTTTTCTGGTTGTTGATGCTGGTCACCCTGGTGGCCACCTTCAATGTGCTCGACCTGCAGACGGTTTCCGAGCCCTTCGCCAACCTGATCAGCCAGATCACCGGCTACCTGCCACACCTGCTGGCCGGACTGGTCCTGGTCATCATCGCCTGGCTCACGGCCACCGTCCTGCGTGCTCTGGTACGCAAGGTACTGGCCGCCACCACCCTGGATGACAAACTGGCTGCCGAAGCTCACATGCGCCCCATGAGCGCCCATCTGGCCGACACAGTTTTCTGGCTGGTAGCCCTGCTGTTCCTGCCGGCCGTACTCTCGGCCTTTCAGCTGCACGGCCTGCTGGAGCCGGTCCAGGCCATGGTCAATCAGGTCTTGCAGAAGCTACCCCACGTGTTTGGCGGATTGATCATCGGTTTTGTAGGCTGGCTGGTGGCCAGCATCCTGCGCAGCCTTACACGCAACCTGCTGAATGCCGTAGGTGCTGATCAACTCAATGGTCGCCTGGGCTTGCTGGAATCGGTACAGATTTCCCGTCTGGCCGGCACCCTGGTCTTCATCCTGGTCTTCGTTCCCAGCCTCATTGCCGCCCTGGAGGCCCTGGATATTGCAGCCATTTCCGGCCCTGCCACGGACATGCTGCGTCAGCTCTTCAGCGCCATTCCCAACATCTTTGCTGCCGTCATCATTCTTGCCCTGAGCTACTACGTGGCCCGCCTGGCCTCCAGCCTCCTGGCCCGTATGCTCGAAGGCCTCGGTGCCAATCAGTGGCCGGCACGTCTGGGTCTGGCTCATGCCTTCAAGGGCGAACAAACCCTGAGTGCTTTCAGCGGCCGCATCCTGATCTTCTTTGCCATGCTCTTTGCCACTGTCGAAGCCGCCAACCAGTTGGGCTTTGCCCAGGTACGCGACGTGGTCACCCTGTTCATCCGTTTTGGCGGGGACATCCTGCTGGGTGGTGCCATTCTGGTCATTGGTTTCTGGCTGGCCAATATGGCCTACCAGGCCATCGACAAGGCCAGCGGCGCCAAAACCGCCGGTCTGGCCGGGATTGCCCGGGCTGCCATCCTGGGACTGGTGATCGCCATGGGTTTGCGGGCCATGGGTATTGCCGACGACATCGTCAACCTGGCCTTCGGTCTGACCCTGGGCGCCGTGGCTGTCGCCGTGGCCCTGTCCTTCGGCCTGGGCGGCCGGGAGGCAGCAGGCCGCCAGATGGAACACTGGCTCACCCGCCTGCGTGGCGAGGATAAGTCCTAAGCGCCTTTACATCGCCCGGCCCATTGGGGCCGGGCCCTTTACTCAATCCTGAGAAGGCAGCAATTTGGGATTGCCGCCGGCAGCCAGCAGATTTCTGGCCTTCTCACCTCTTCCCACCACCGCTTCGATCCATACCCCTTCAGCGGCATCCAGCCAGGGCATGAACACCTGCATGGAGACCCGCGCCATATCCATCTGTGCTCCGCCTAGCACCTGGGCTGACTCGAAGGGTTCAATGCGGGCTTCAACCCGGGGCATCCAGGCATCCATCCCCTGCCAGGGAGACAGCAGCGCTGGCAGCGCCCCAAACGGGTTTTCCCTTGGCATCAGAGGCGTATTAGCCCCCGGCAACATCCAGGGGGACCACAGGCTCAACCAGGGACGCCAGGCCTGTTGCCAGGCATTCATCCAGACCGCAAACATTTCGTTTCCCATGGGTATTTCTCCAATGTGTGAATCAATCCCTTAGTGCAGGCAAAGCTTCGCCTTCGGGCACGAACAAGAGTGCCAGACCGTTGTTGCAATAACGCTGCCCCGTGGGGGCGGGTCCGTCATCAAACAGATGACCATGGTGACCACCGCAACGGGCGCAGTGGTACTCCACACGCACCATGCCGTAACTGCGATCCTCCCGGGTTTCAAAAGCGCCGGGCAGAGCCTGCCAGAAACTGGGCCAACCGGTACCGCTCACGTATTTGGTGTCTGCCTTGAACAGGGGCTGATGACAGGCGGCACAGACGAAGGTCCCCTGGCGCTTTTCCTCGTACAGGGGGCTGGAGAAGGAACATTCCGTCTGTTCCCCGAACAACACGGCGTAAGCCTCAGGGGACAGGAAGGCCTGCCATTGG
>QKDJ01000147.1 GCA_003252145.1 Azovibrio restrictus | reverse complement strand
GGCAACAAGAAGAAGCGCCAGCCCGCCCCGACCAAGGCTCCCCTTTCAGAAAAACCGATACGCTCCCATGAGCGTGATCGTGGTGAGCCACGTCCAGCTCGGAAAACCAACATGATTGCGGCAGACGGGTTTGATTTCTCCAAACCCTACGAGCCTCGTGGCGAAGTTCCCGACTCTCCCCAGGCCAGTCCCAAATCCAGCCCTCAAAAACCTCGCAAGGTCGTGGCAGCCCTGTTGGGCGGCCTGGGTCGCAAGGACTAAGAACCTCGGAAAATCACCGCTTCAGCGGTGATTTGGCCTTGGGCTTGGGAATTTCATGCAGCTTCAGCAAGGCGACGGAAATATTGTCGCCTTCGCCCTCCCCTCTGGCCCTCGCCAATTCGATCAGGCGGGCACAGACCTCCCGGGCCGTTCCCGTACTGATCAGGGCACCCAGCTCCTCTTCCCCAAAATAGGCCCACAGACCGTCCGAACACAGGAGAAAGCTATCTCCTGCCTGCACTTCCGCCTCACCAAATTCCACCTTGGGGTCATCCCGCCCCCCCAGTGAGGTCAACAGAATGTTCTTGTTGGGATGGGTTTCCGCTTCCTCCGGCGTGATACGCCCCAGCTTGAGCAAATGCTCCACATAGGAATGGTCCGTGGTGCGGGTTTTCATATGTAACCCACGGAATAGATACAAGCGGCTATCGCCACAATGGGCCCAAAGGGCACGATTGCCTGGCATCAGCATCAGCACTACCGCCGTGCTGTGGGGATCCTTTTCGTTCAGGAAGCGGGAAGCCTTGATCATGGTATGGGCTTCCGTCAGGCTGGCATGCAGCAAATGCCGAGGGTCCTCTGCAGTCCCCCATTGCTGGAAATTGGTGCTGGCGGTATGAATGACCTGCTCGGCCGCCAGAGCCCCACCCGTGTGCCCCCCCATACCATCTGCGACGACGGCCAAGGCAATTCCAGGCGTGCGCCCGTGGGCCACTAGTGCCACGCGATCCTGCTGCTCCTTGCGATCACCCTGATGCTGGGCAATGCAAGCGTCTAGCTTTAATGCCATATAACTCTCCCGGGGCGGGAGATTATCACAAACGGCATAGGCCCCATGGCTCGTCAGTAAGGCACGGAGCTTTTCAGCTCAGAAGGACGCTTCAGATGCCCGCTGGTATGGGGATTCTTCTCGATATACAAGCGATGAGCGGCAACGACGATGGCGTGCACATCCTCGCTGGAGAGCTGGGGAAAGTTTTCCCGCAGCACCCGAAATGCAAGATGCTCCAGGGAATGCCCCCCCCAACCCGCATTGGGATCGAAAAAAGGCTCAACCATCACATAGGCTTGGTCGAACAAGTCCCGGAGAGGAAGATTCTGGCGCCGATCTGGCGGGGACAGGGGATTAATGCTCACGATCACATTCCTTGACGTTATCTGTGAATTCTAAACGACGGAGTCGGATTGGGTCCGGAAACGTTCGAGAATTTCGTCGGCAAATTCGGGAATCGCATCCTCATGCAAGCCCAGCTCTGCCAATACCGCTTCCTGCACTCCGGCCCACTCCGGATTATCGAGACGCTGCTCCCGGGCATACAACTCAATGGCCAATTGCAAGATGGCCACCATGGTGCGCGCCGCATGCGTGCCCATCAGGTTGATCTCGTGGTGGGAGCGCACCGCATCGCAGATAAAGGCTGGCAAAGCCCAATGACGAGCCACCAGATAACCGACTGCACAGTGGTCCAGTCGATATTTTCGATCCTCTTCTTGCAGGTCGATCCAGATCCCCTGGTCTGACAGATGCATGTCGGCACAATAGCGGGAGAAGCGCTGCATCAGGACTGGTACGCCACAATCGTGGAACATCCCAGCCAGATAGGCCTGATCGGGAAAAATATTACATACAGCCACCCGGTCATCCGCAATCAGCATGGCCAACTGTGCAACCGCTTGGGAGCGGGCCCAGAAATTCTCATAGGCCCGACGATTTTTCTTGATATCCCCAATGGAACTCAAGGCTACGGCCACGACCAGATTGGCGGTTTCCTTGACCCCCAGGGTATGCAGCACCTGCTCCACGGTTTCAAAGGGATGATGCTGACGATAAGCCGCACTACGTACGGCCTTGAACAGCATGGCCGTTACGCCTGGATCCTGACTGATGACCTTGGCCAGGGCACGGACATCGTAGACCCGTCGCAGCAACAGTGCGCGCAACTCTTCCAGCACCCGGGGTTGGGGCGGAATTTTTACGCCTCGCTCGATGAAATGTTTGAGTCTTTCAGCGGAGGCTCCATCAAGGGAGGCCATGATTTCCGCCAATGATGGGGTCGCGGTGTTCATCATGGTTCGTTTTTTTCCTTATGGGATGCCACATCATCATCGACGGAGGACACACCGGTCTCTTCGGCGCGTTTTTTCTTGAGACGCCCGTAGGTACGCAAGGACATCAAGGTGCCGATCAAGGACAGCACTGGGGCTCCCACCAGCAGCAACTGTATTTTCTGGTCCTGAGTCAGGTCGAACATGGGGCATCTCTATTCATGGGAATGATTCTACCTGACACCACCCAGCCAGGGAGCCAGCCAACCCAGCCCGGCCCGGGTATCTGCCAAAGGCTTGTATTCG
>QKDJ01000019.1 GCA_003252145.1 Azovibrio restrictus | reverse complement strand
GTTCAGCGACGAAGACCGGCTGACGACGGAGGGCGAGCGTCATACACCGTTCTTCAAGACGGATTTCAACCTGGACATGTTGCGTGCGGCTCCCTTCAGCCTGGGGGGGCTCTTCCTCATGGAACGGCAATTGTTTGCCGACCTTGGGGGGTATCGGCCTGAGGCGGAGGGCGTGGAGACCTGGGATCTGGCATTGCGCGCCAGCGAGGGCCTGGGCGATGCCCAGGTTGGACACCTGGCTGATGTGCTCTACCACCGGTATGAAGGCGGCGGCCATTGCCAACGGCCTGGCGACGATGTCTGGGCAGCAGCCCGTGACAGTCTCACAGGCCATTTGCAACGCAAAGGACTGTCGGCCGAGATCGTGGATGGCCTGTTGCCCGGCAGCTTCCACATCAAATACCAGATCCAGGGCACGCCCTTGGTGTCCGTCATCGTGCCCACCAAGAACAAGGTGGACCTGCTGCGGAACTGTCTGACCAGCCTCATCGAGGGCACCCAGTACAGCCATTGCGAGCTGCTGGTGGTGGACAACGGCAGCGATGATCCCGAGACCCTGGACTATCTACAGTCATTGCGGGACTTGGGGGCCAACAGCCTGAAAGTCCTGTCCTACCCGGGACCCTTCAATTTTTCCGCCATGAACAACATGGCCGCCCGGGAAGCCAAGGGCGAGTACCTCCTGCTGCTCAACAATGACACCCAGATCCTTCACGAAGACTGGCTGGACGAGATGCTGGGTTATGCCCAGCGGGCGGACGTGGGCGCTGTGGGCGCAAGGCTGTTGTACCCGGATGGCACGGTCCAGCATGCTGGGGCCGTCCTGGGCCTGGGGGGCATGGGGTCCAACCATGTGTTCCGCCAGGCCAGCACCGAGGACCCCGGTTATTTCGGCCGCCTCAAGCTGCCCCAGGAATATTCCCTGGTGACGGCAGCCTGCCTCTTGACCCGCAAGTCCCACTACGAGGCGGTGGGCGGATTGGATGAGGAAGTCTTCCAGGTCAATTTCAACGACGTGGATTACTGCCTGAAGCTGCGGGACCGGGGCTTGAAGGTGGTCTGGACGCCCTACGCCACCTTGCGCCATGAGGAATCCGTCAGCCAGGCGTCGCCGGACGTGGAACGGCTTGCCCGGGAGGAAAAATACAAGCGGCTCTACCGGGAAGTGGAGGCAGTGGTCAGCAAATGGCCCCACTGGTTTGCCCAGGACCCGGCCTACAACCGTAACCTGAGCCTGATCATCCCGTTCCAGCCGGAGCCGACGCCTGCCTTGAGCTGGGACCCGGAATGGCGGCCCGCGCCCCGGGTACTTTCCATCCACGCCGATGCCATGGGCTGTGGCGAATACCGCATCATCGCGCCCATGCGGGCACTGACCCGGGCCGGCAAAGTCATGGGATGGGATGCAGCGGGGTATTTCCACCCGCGGGAATACGCCCGCATGGATCCGGAATCCGTGATCTTCCAACGCCAGTTGGAATGGGGCCAGATCGAGTTCATGCAGCGTATTTCCCGGATCAGCAAGGCCTTCCGGATCTACGAACTCGACGACCTGATCACCAATATCCCCATCATGAGCTCCCAGAAGAAGCTGTTTGTGGAGCAAAAGGACATCAACAAGCGTTTCCGCAAAGCGGTGGGCCTGTGCCATCGCTTCGTCGTGTCCACGGAATACCTCGCCGAGGCCTTCAAAGGCTTCTGTGACGAGGTCGTTACCGTACCCAACTATCTGGAACAGGCCCGTTGGGGTGGTTTGACACCCAAGCGCAGGGGAGGGGAGAAGGCCCGGGTGGGCTGGGCGGGAAGCGCCACCCATGCGGGTGACCTGCGCCTGATCATCGATGTGGTCCAGGCCACGGCGGATGAGGTGGATTGGGTGTTTTTCGGCATGTGCCCGGACGCCATCCGGCCGCTAGTCAAGGAATTCCACGACCCCGTGAAACTGGACGACTATCCGGCCCGGCTTGCCAGCCTGGATCTGGATCTGGCCATCGCCCCCCTGGAGGACATCCCCTTCAACCATGGCAAAAGCCATCTGCGGCTGCTGGAATACGGTGTTCTGGGTTATCCGGTGATCTGTACGGATATCACCCCCTACCGCGGGGATTACCCGGTGACGCGAGTCCCCAACAAGTTCAAGGCCTGGGTGGAGGCCATCCGGAGCCATGTGGCGGACCGGGATGCGCTGGCGCGACAGGGTGATGCCCTACGGGACCACGTCAAAGCCCATTGGATGCTGGAGGACCACCTGGACGTGTGGCTGAAGGCCTGGTTGGCTGGTTAGAAAATGTGCAAATCGGCCTAAAGTTTTTTTGACGCCTGCCGAAAATGGTTCAGACGGTCGCATCGTGAGATAAGACGGTCTGAATCAATCGGGAAAGAATTTCCCGTTATTTAACCCCAGAAAGGAGTTACATCATGGCTTTTGGCGACATTTCCCTGACCTCTGCAATGCGGTCTAACCTGGTTAGCCTGCAGAGCACCGAAGCCCTACTGGGTCGTACCCAGGAACGTTTGTCTACGGGCAAGAAGGTCAACAGTGCCATCGACAACCCCACCAACTTCTTCGCAGCCCGCGCTCATACCCAGCGTGCCAGCTTGCTGGAAGGCCTCAAGGACAGCATCGGCGAGGCAATTCAGACGGTTA
>QKDJ01000237.1 GCA_003252145.1 Azovibrio restrictus | reverse complement strand
GCAAGATTTATCAGCGCCCCTTCGGTGGTCACATGTCCAATTTTGGCGAAAAGCCTGTGCGCCGTTCCTGTGCCGCGGCTGACCGTACTGGTCACGCCATGCTGCACGCCATGTACCAGCGCAACGTCAAGGCCAACACCCAGTTCTTCGTGGAATGGATGGCTCTGGACTTGATCCGCGACAGCGAAGGTCATGTGGTTGGCGTGACAGCCATGGAAATGGAAACTGGTCAGGTTGTGATCTTCCACACCCGTGCCACCATTTTCGCCACCGGCGGTGCCGGTCGTATCTTCCACTCTTCCACCAACGCCTTCATCAATACCGGTGACGGCCTGGGTATGGCCGCTCGTGCCGGTATCCCCCTGGAAGATATGGAATTCTGGCAGTTCCACCCCACCGGCGTGGCCGGTGCTGGTGTGCTGATTACCGAAGGCGTGCGCGGCGAAGGCGGCATCCTGCGTAACAGCAGCAAGGAACGCTTCATGGAGCGTTACGCTCCCAATGCCAAGGATCTGGCTTCCCGTGACGTGGTGGCTCGCGCCATGGCGACCGAAATCAAGGAAGGCCGTGGCTGTGGTCCCAACAAGGACTACGTGCTGCTGGACATCACCCACCTGGATCCGGCCACCATCATGAAGCGCCTGCCCGGCATTCGTGAAATCTCCATCCAGTTCGCCGGTGTGGATCCCATCAAGGAACCCATCCCCGTGGTGCCCACCTGCCATTATCAAATGGGCGGTATCCCCACCAACTACTATGGTCGTGTGACTGTTCCCGGTAACGGTAACGTCGACACCGTGGTGCCCGGCTTCTACGCCGCGGGTGAGTGTGCCTGTGCCTCTGTGCATGGCGCCAACCGCTTGGGTACCAACTCCCTGCTGGACCTGTTGGTGTTCGGTAAGTCTGCCGGTGATTCCGCTGTGGAAGACCTGAAGGCTGGCAAGGCCCATCGTGACCTGCCTGCCAATGCGGCTGATTACTCCTTGTCCCGCGTGGCTGCCATCGACAACCGCAAGGGTGGTTCTACCGTTGCTGAGGCTCGTCTGGCCATCCAGCGCACCATGCAGGATCACGCTGGCGTGTTCCGCTTCAACGACATGCTGCAAAAGGGTGCTGCCCAGATTCTCGAAGTTGAGAAGCAGGTTCAGAACCTGGAAATCAAGGACAAATCTCTCGTCTGGAATACGGCACGGATGGAGGCTCTGGAAACCGAGAACCTGATCGAAGTTGCCAAGGCCACCATGCTTTCCGCCAACGCCCGTAAGGAATCCCGTGGCGCCCATGTGCGTGATGACGCTCCGGACACCCCCGAGTTCCCCAATGGTCGTAACGACAAGGATTGGTTGAAGCACACCATCTGGCATCGTGAAGGCAACAAGATCGAATACAAGCCGGTCAATCTCAACCCCCTGACGGTTGAGACGGTCGCCCTCAAGACCCGGTCTTACTAATTGGAGTCCAGTATGAGCAAACGTACGGTTCAATTCAGCATCTACCGCTACGATCCTGATAAGGACGAGCGCCCTTACATGCAGGACATCTCCGTGGAACTGGATTCCGCGGATCGCAAGCTGCTGGATGCCCTGACCAAGTTGAAGGCCAAGGACGACACCATTGCCTATCGCCGCTCCTGCCGCGAAGGTGTGTGTGGTTCCGACGCCATGAACATCAACGGCAAGAATGGCCTGGCCTGTCTGACCGACATCGATGAGCTGAAGCAGCCCATCGTGTTGCGTCCCCTGCCTGGTCTGCCGGTCATCCGCGATCTGATCGTGGACATGACCCAATTCTTCAAGCAGTACCACTCCATCAAGCCCTACCTGATCAACAACGATCCTCCCCCCGAGCGTGAGCGTCTGCAATCGCCCGAGGATCGTGAAGAGCTCAATGGTTTGTACGAGTGCATCCTGTGTGCCTGCTGCTCCACCTCCTGTCCCTCCTTCTGGTGGAACCCCGACAAGTTCGTGGGTCCTGCCGGTCTGCTGGCCGCCTACCGCTTCCTGGCTGATACCCGTGATCAAGCCACCAACGAGCGGCTGGACAATCTGGAGGATCCCTACCGTCTGTTCCGTTGCCACACCATCATGAACTGTGTCGATGTCTGCCCCAAGGGTCTGAACCCCACCAAGGCCATCGGCAAGATCAAGGAAATGATGGTCAAGCGGGCTGTTTGATGGAAAGGGAAGCTTACGAACGCCTGCGCTGGCGTAGTATCCGCCGCGGTCTTCTCGAGGTGGATATTGCCCTGACCCGGTTTTTGGACGAACAGTTCGATACCTTGTCAGATGCCGAGCAACAGGCGTTCGCCGAGCTCGCAGATTACGAAGATCTGGAATTGTGGCACCTGATCAGTGGTCAGGCAGAGTGCGAAGATGCTCGCCTGGCACCGATCGTGGCCATGTTGCGTAAGAGCTGAGTAAGGCAGCCCCGCTATCCTAGGGGGCTGGCCATTCTTGGCGATTGCCGCTGTACCTTTTTTTGCAGTGCAATTCATCACCTGAACAGGGAAGACATTATGACGACAGAACGCAAGGCAACTCTGAGCATCGAAGGGCAGGCTCCCGTCGATTTTCCGATCATGACCCCCACCCACGGCAACGACTGTATTGACATTCGTACCCTGGGCGCCAAGACCGGTCTCTTCACTT
>QKDJ01000222.1 GCA_003252145.1 Azovibrio restrictus | reverse complement strand
GCAGCCACGCGGGCAGTAGGGTCCTGGCTCAGGATGGCATCCAGGATGGCATCGGAAATCTGGTCAGCGACCTTGTCGGGATGGCCTTCGGAGACGGATTCCGAAGTGAAGAGATAATCGCTCATGGGTACTCCTAGGGGTCGGGTGTCTATCCGGCGTTACCGGCTCTGACCCTGGAGCGGTGACGCTTTAGCAGTATTTATGAATCGCCCTGCAAGTTGTCTCTTTAACTCGGCGAGTTGATAATCTTAACCCTTTTCCCTTTTTCATCAAGCCCTCCGGCGTCATGGTCTTTCTTTTTCGTCTTTTAAGTCATCTGCCTTTGCTCTGGGTTCATCGCCTGGGTGCATGGGCGGGCTGGCTGGCCTATCTGGCCTCTCCCCGTTATCGCCGTAACCTGAAAGCCAACATGGCCCAGGCCGGTATCGATCCCCGTCTGACTGGTCAGGCAGTAGCCGAAGCGGGCAAACAGGCTTTGGAACTGGCCCGCATCTGGATGCGTACCCTGGATGAAACCAATGCCCAGGCCGTGGAGGTTGAAGGGCGGGATTATGTGGAGCAGGCCAAGGCGGCGGGACGGGGCATTCTGTTCTTGACCCCCCATCTGGGCTGTTTTGAGATCACGGCCCAGTACCTGTCCTCCTTCAATGAAATTACCGTGCTCTACCGCCCCCCCAAGCATGAAAGTCTGCAACAGATGATCCTGCAGGGACGCAAGCGGGAGCACCTGCATCTGGCCCCTGCAGACCTGTCCGGGGTGCGCGCCCTGATCAAGGCCCTGAAGAAGGGGGAGGCCGTGGGTATGTTGCCGGATCAGGCGCCCAAGATGGGTGAAGGGGTGTGGCTGGATTTCTTTGGTCGTCCGGCCTACACCATGACCCTGGCGGCCCGCCTTTCGGAGACCGGGGCCACGGTCCTGATGGCCTGGGGCGAGCGCTTGCCGGGTGGTAAGGGCTATCGCCTGCATTTCCACCCGCCAACAGCGCCTCTGGAAGGTGATACCCAGGCCCGGGCCCAGCAGATCAATCACGAAATCGAGACCTTGATCCGCCAGTGCCCGACCCAGTATCTCTGGGGCTATAACCGTTACAAGAGACCTTCCGGTGCAGAAGCGCCGCCGGAGTCTTGTTCCACATGAAACATTTCTTTCAGTACCTTTTTTCTTACGCCGGCTTGGGCCTGTTGTGGCTATTGCACTGGTTGCCTCTGCCGCTGTTGCGAGGTCTGGGATGGTGCCTTGGTTGGTTGCTGTTCCTCCTGGGGCGGGAGCGCCGGCGTATTGCCCGCATCAATCTGGACCTGTGCTTTCCCCAATGGACCAAAGCCCAACGTGGACGGGTCCTGCGTCGACATTTCCTCGTCTTTGCCCAGGCTTTGCTGGATAGAACCCTGTTCTGGTGGGCGCCCCGGGCTCGGCTGGAGCGCATCATCCGCCTGAAGGGGGCTGAATACCTGAAGCGGGAAGATGGGTGTCCAACCTTGATCCTGGCGCCCCACTTTGTGGGCCTGGATGCGGGGGGGGCGATGATGACCATGAGCACACCCCTGGTCAGCGTCTATTCCAATCAGAAAAACCCTGTCTTCAATGCTGTTCTGTTGGGAGGGCGCCTGCGCTTCAACGGGCCCCTGCTGCTCTCTCGCCAGGATGGCATGCGCCGGGCCTTGAAGGCCATGAAGGAGGGGATGCCCTTCTACTACCTGCCTGACATGGATTTTGGTCGTAAGGAATCCATTTTCATCCCCTTTTTCGGGGTTCAGGCTGCTACCATCACGGGTGTTTCCCGACTGGTCCGGGCCACGGGGGCCAAGGTGGTGCCCTGCATTACCCGTCTGGTACCTGATGGTTACGAGGTGGAATTGCTGCCTCCCTGGGAAAATTTCCCGGGAGAAAGCGTGGAAGCGGATACCTACTTCATGAACCAGTTCATCGAGGCCCAGGTGCTGACCATGCCGGAACAGTATTTCTGGCTGCATAAACGTTTCAAGACCCGCCCGGTACGGGGCGAATCTAGGATTTACTGAACATGAGCACTGTCACGCAGCAGATCGACATCACGCCGGTTACCCCTCCCGATGTACCCGCCATTTCGGCCCTGGCCCGGGAAATCTGGCAGGCTTCCTATCCTGGCATCATCACCCAGGAGCAGATTGATTTCATGCTGGAGCAGCGTTACGGCCATGAGCGGCTCTATGACGATCTGGAAGATGCGGACAAGTGGCTGGACCAGGCCTTTGTCGGTGATCGGCGTATTGGCTTTGCCTTCAGCGAAATCTACAAGGGCGAGTTCAAGCTGGACAAGCTCTACATCCATCCCGACATGCAGCGTCAGGGTGTGGGCGGCGCCCTGATTGCCCACGTGGCCGAGCGGGCGAAGAAGCTGGGTTATCCCTGCGTGATCCTGGCGGTGAACAAGCGCAACGAGAAGGCCATCGGCTCCTATCGCAAGTACGGTTTTGCGGTGCGGGAAGCCATTGTTGATGACATCGGCGGTGGTTTTGTCATGGACGACTATGTGATGGAAAAGAAGCTCTGATGAAGCTGCGGTTTTCCAAGATGCAGGGTCTGGGCAACGATTTCGTGGTCCTGGACGGAGTGCGCCAGCAGGTGAGCCTGGGGCCTGAACAATTGCGTCTCATGGCCGACCGGCACTTCGGTATTGGTTTCGACCAGCTGCTGCTGGTGGAACCGGCCAGCCAGCCCGGGGTGGATTTTCGCTATCGCATCTTTAACGCCGATGGCAGTGAAGTGGAACAGTGCGGCAATGGGGCCCGTTGTTTTGCCCGCTTCGTGCTGGATCAGGGGCTGACCAGCAAGGCGGAGATTCGCGTCGAAACCAAGAAGGGCATCATTGCCCCCCGTCTGGAGGCGGACGGCCAAGTGACCGTGGACATGGGGGCACCTCGCTTTGCCCCGGCCGAGATTCCCTTTGTCAGCGACAGCGATGCGGTGGTCCAGCCTCTGGTGCTGGACGGCGAAACCGTGGAGATCTCGGTGGTGTCCATGGGCAATCCCCATGCGGTGCAGGTGGTGGCCGATGTGGATACCGCTCCCGTGGCTGTACACGGCCCCCTGACGGAATCCCACGCTCGCTTCCCCGAGCGGGTCAATGCGGGTTTCATGCAGGTGGTGGATCGCCACAATGTGCGCCTGCGTGTATTTGAACGAGGCTCTGGTGAGACGCTGGCCTGCGGTACCGGCGCTTGCGCCGCCGTGGTGGCAGGCATCCGCCGGGAGCTGCTGGACTCCCCGGTGCGGGTCAGCACCCGGGGAGGAGAACTCACCATTGCCTGGGCGGGTCCGGGTCAGCCTGTGCTGATGACCGGTCCGGCCGTCACTGTCTTTACCGGAGAAATCGAGCTATGAGCGCAGAAGCCGTCGCCCAGTACCTGCAGGCCAATCCCCAGTTCTTCGAGCAGTATGCCGACCTGCTGGCGGAAATCTTCGTGCCTCACCCGCACGGGGGGCGCACCATTTCCCTCAATGAGCGGCAGATGCTCACCCTGCGGGACAAGAACAAGCAGCTGGAACGCAAACTGGGCGAACTGTTGGCCTACGGGGAAGAAAACGATGTCATCAGCGAAAAGATGCATCGTCTTTCCGTGGGGCTGATTGCCGCCGAGACCTTCCAGGCCGTGGTGCATCTGCTCAATTTCCACCTGCGGGACGACTTCTCCATTCCCCATGTGGCCCTGCGCCTCTGGAACAAGCCGGAAGGGGTGGAAGACCTGCCCGAGTTCGCCGCCGTAAGTGAGGAACTCCAGGTCTTTGCCGAAACCCTGAACAAGCCCTACTGCGGCTCCACCTCCGGTTTTGGCACGGCTTCCTGGTTTGGCGAGCACGCCCCTCACATCCGCTCCCAGGCTCTCATTGCCCTGCGCAACGGCGGCGGCACCATCGGCATGATCGCCATGGGCAGTGAGGATGTGCAGCGCTTCTACGCAGACATGGGTACTTTGTATCTGGAGCGTCTGGGTGAGATGGTGTCCGCTGCCCTGGCCCGGGCCACCCACGTGGCCCTGTGATAATCCGGGGCCCTGGCTGAGTTCCTGATTGCATGGACAACGCGGCAACAGTTGAGGCCTATCTGGCCGAACTGGGCGAGCAGCGGCGCCAGTCGCCCCATACCCTGAGTAATTACCGGCGCGATCTCCAGCGTCTGCTGGCCGCGGCTGAAGAGCGCCCCCTGGCTGGCTTCGACACCCTGGCCGTGCGTCGCCAGGTGGCCCAGCTGCATGGCCAGGGCTTGTCCGGTCGCAGTCTGGCCCGATTGCTCTCCGCCTGGCGGGGCTTCTTCAAGTGGCTGCAACTGCGGGGTGAGGTTCCTGCCAATCCCTGTGAAGGCATCAAACCCCCCAAATCCCCAAAGCGCCTGCCTCGGGCCCTGTCTGTGGAAGAAACCCTGGGCCTGCTGGATACCCCGGCAGACGAAGGGGATGAGCGCCTCAACCTCAGGGATCAGGCCATGTTCGAGCTGTTCTATTCCTCGGGTCTGCGCCTGGCGGAACTGGCCAGTCTGGACATGGATACTCTGGAGGCCATGCTGGTGGAGGGAGAGGTGCGGGTGCTGGGCAAGCGCAGCAAGATCCGTCTGGTGCCCGTGGGCAGCAAGGCTAGGGAAGCCCTGGCCGCCTGGGCTCAGGTGCGGGATCAATTGGCCTCGCCGGAAGAGACGGCTTTGTTCGTGAGCCAGCGAGGCAAGCGCATTTCCATGCGCATGATCCAGGAGCGCCTGCGCCGCCGGGCTCTGCAGGCAGGCGTTGCCTCCCGGGTCCATCCCCACATGCTGCGTCACTCCTTTGCCTCCCACGTGCTGCAATCCAGTGGTGACCTACGCGCCGTGCAGGAGATGCTGGGTCACGCCAGCATCGCGTCCACCCAGGTTTATACCCATCTGGATTTCCAGCACCTGGCCAAGGTCTATGACGGAGCCCATCCTCGAGCCCGCCGCAAACGGGAGAACGAGGATGGCGGGAGCGGCGGAAACAGCAGTAATTGACCTAACGCCTTCATCCCTTTAAGATTTCGCCCCTTTGCAGCACCAAGTACAGACTAACCGGTTTCACTCTGGAGAATTTCCATGGCTATCACCCGTAATCGCCGCTCTTCTATCGAGCGCCGCTGCCTGTCCAAGACTGGCAAGCGCGTTTTTCGTGGCAAAGGTTCTGCCATGATGCGCATGATTTATCAGGCCGAATGTCAGGCCCGTAACCGCAAGGCCCTGGGCTAATTAGCGGCGAGCGCAGAATGAAAGGCCCCGGCGGCGAATGCTGCCGGGGCTTTTTGCCTTTTGTTTCCCGGAATTTCACTGTTTGACTGGTTTTCATGGCTGAACTGATCCTCAAGGACGGCAAGGAACGCTCCCTGTTTCGTCATCACCCCTGGATTTTCGAAAGCTCCGTGCAGCGCCTCAACGGCCGCGCCCGGCCCGGGGACACGGTGACCCTGCAGGCGGCTGACGGTCGCGAACTGGCCAAGGGGGCCTACAGTCCCAGTTCCCAGATTCGTTGCCGGGTGTGGACCTTTGATGCCGACGAAACGGTGGATGACGCCTTCTTCAAGCGCCGGGTGGCGACGGCTGTGGCTCGGCGCCGGAGTCTGCCGGATCTGGCTGGCCAGCAGGGCTTGCGCCTGATCCATGCGGAATCGGATGGCTTGCCCGGGGTGATTGCCGACCAGTACGGGGACACGGTGGTGGTGCAATTGACCAGCGCCGGGGCCGACAAGTGGCGCAAGGCCCTGGTGGCCGCCCTGGTCCAGGCCACCGGTTGTGCCCGGGTCTACGAGCGTTCCGATTCCGAAGTCCGGGGCCTGGAAGGCCTGGAAAAGGTGACTGGCTGGATTTACGGAGAGGCCCCGGCTGGCGAGGTGAGCATCCTGGAAAACGGGGTGCGCATGGGGGTGGATTACGCCGGGGGCCATAAGACGGGTTTCTACCTGGACCAACGGGATAACCGGGCCTTGTTGGGGCAAATGGCGGCCGGGCGTTCCGTGCTCAACTGCTTTTGCTACACGGGGGGCTTCTCCCTCCAGGCCTTGAAGGGGGGCGCGGCTTCCGTGCTCTCCATCGATTCTTCCGGCCCCGCTCTGGACCGGGCCAAGGCCAATCTGGCCTTGAATCCGGAATTGCCGGCCGAGGGGGCCGAGTGGCTGGAGGCCGACGTGTTCCAGGCCCTGCGGGACTTCCGCAAGGAAAGGCGGACCTTCGATCTGATCGTGCTGGACCCCCCCAAGTTTGCTCCTTCTGCCGCCCATGCCAACCGGGCTGCCCGGGCCTACAAGGACATCAATCTGCTGGGTTTCCGCCTGCTCAATCCTGGTGGCCTGCTGATGACCTACTCCTGCTCCGGTGGCATCGGGCTGGAACTGTTCCAGAAGATCGTGGCTGGCGCGGCCCTGGATGCAGGCCGCAATGCCCGCATCGTGCGTCGCCTGGCCGGTGCGCCGGATCATCCCGTAGCCCTGGATTTCCCGGAAGGGGAATACCTCAAGGGGCTACTCTGTCAGGCGGACTGAAGCATGTTTAAACGTCAAATCGCCCACCTGCGCGCCTTCATCATGAGGCGCCGTCACGCGGCCTATCTCAAGGTCTGGACCGGGCGTCTGGTGTTCTGGGGCGGCGCCATCGGGGTGGGCATGCTGGCCTTCCTGTTTGCCGAACTGTCGGAATTCATGAGCCACCTGTTCACCCAGGGGGCCAGTCGTTTCATCTGGCTGCCCCTGGTGCTGACGCCCCTGGGGGGGGCCTTGTGCGTCTGGCTGACCCGGCGCTACTTCGTCGGGGCCGAGGGCAGCGGTATTCCCCAGGCTCTGGCGGAAATGCAGCGGCCGGAACAGGCCGAAGGCTGGCGTCCCCTGCTCTCCCTGCGCATTATTTTTGGCAAGATTCTGGTGGGTGCAGGGGCCGTGGGCTGCGGTTTCTCCCTGGGACGGGAAGGTCCCACGGTGCAAGTGGGCGCCTCCCTCATGGATTCCATTCACGGGCTTTTGCCCCGCTCCCTGCATATTCAGCGTAATCACCTGCTGGTGGCGGGCGGCGCGGCCGGGATTGCGGCGGCCTTCAACACGCCCTTGGCCGGGATTCTCTTTGCCATCGAGGAAATGAGTCGTGGCGTGGAAGCCCGCATGTCCGGTCTCATCATTACCGCCATCGTGCTGGCCGGTGTGACGGCCCAGGCCATGATGGGTACGGGTAACTATTTCGGCAATATCCTGATCATTGGGGGGGATGGGGACCAGCTCAAGGCTGTGGCCCTGTCAGCCCTGGTCTGTGGTCTGGCGGGTGGTCTTTTCGCCCGGCTCATGGTCATGGGTGCCACCTCCTGGCGCGGTCCCCTGGCGGAATTCCGCAAGCGTCATCCGGTCTATTTTGCAGCGGGCTGCGGCCTGCTGGTGGCCTGTCTGGGCCTGGCCACCAGCGGCATCGTCTATGGCAGTGGTTATGAACAGACCCGGGCCCTGTTGGAGGCAGACGGCAACCTGCCCTGGTATTTCGGTCCGGCCAAGTTTGTAGCCACCTTGATTGCCTATCTGGCGGGCCTGCCTGGCGGTATCTTTGCTCCGGCGCTTTCCATCGGAGCCGGGCTGGGTCATGACCTGGCGCCTTTGCTGGATCAGACGGCTGCTCCCGGTATGCTCCTGGCTCTGTGTATGGCGGGTTTTCTTGCGGCGGTCACCCAGGCCCCCATCACTTCCTTCGTGATTGTCATGGAAATGGTGGATGGCTATTCCCTGGTGATCGGCCTGATGGCGGTATCCCTGCTGTCTTCGGGTCTGTCCCGACTCATCAGCGCCCCCCTCTACCCCACTCTGGCCGCAGCCATGGTGGCTCGTCAGCCCGGACAGGGACCGGCCAAGCCCGTCGTACACTGATCCTGGATTACGGGTGCTTCTCCATGGGAGGGGCACCTGCTTCCATGTCCAGGGTATCAATGCCGTATTTGCGCGCTACCTGAGCGTGAATTTCCCGGGCCTGCAGGACGCGGGGATTGCGTGGTGCCTTGGCCTGGGCCCTTTGCAGGTAGTCGATGGCCTTGGCGGCCAGGTCCGCATCCCAGCCCTGTTGATCCATGAGGGTAAAGATGGCTCGGGCCGCATTGACCAGAAACTGCACATTGGGCACCCGGTTGGCAGCATTCATGAGCATATCCACCGAGGTGCGCAGTTCTCCGTCCCGGGCGATCAACACCCCGGCGTTGTTGAGATTGACGACTTCGGCTCCCACTTCCTCGAGCATGGCCCGACCCACATCCACCTGGCCACTCTTTTCGAACACGCCTTCGATGTGGGAAATGACGCGGAAGTCATCGTGATGTTCCGTGGCCACTTGACGTAGCAGCTCGTGGGCCTCCATTTCCTTGCCGGTTTCCATGCAGGCCTGGGCCAGATCCACGGTCAGACGCTTGGAGCCCAGTCCTTCCATTCCGGTTTCTTCCGCCAACTCCTTTTGCAGGGCCAGGGCCTGTTCCACAGCCTGCTGGGCCTTGGCCTCATTGCCTTCCTTCTTGCTGGCCAGCCCTTCCATCACCAGGGCCGCCAGCTCCCCTTGTTTCTCACCGCGCCAGTCCCGGCGCAGATGCTTGATGATTTCCCGGGCGGCGGTGGGATTGCCTTTTTCCAGCTGGACCTTGGAGAGGCTGGTGTAGTCATCCACGGAGCGCAGGCTGGAGCCCCGGTGTCGCTCCAGCACCCTGCTGTAGGCTTTCTCGGCCACGTCCAGTTCATTGTTCTGGAGGGCCAAATCCCCCACTTGCCGTTGCCGCAGGGTGTTGTGAGGTGCTCGCAGGGCTGCTTCCTGCAGGGCCTCCTGAGCTTCCACCAAATGGCCCTGGGATTCCCGAACCAGGGACAGGAAGTCGTAGGCAGAGAGGAAGTCCGGATTCTCCTCAATCAGTTCCGCGGCCAGCTGCTCGGCTTCTTCCAGATGGTTTTCGTTGCGGGCCACCATGGCCAGTCCCATCTTGGCCCAAGGGATGGGCTTCAGGGTCAACAGGCCTTCGTAGAGGCGCCGGGCCTCTTCATTCTTGTCCAGGGCCTGTAGCAGCTCCCCTTTGAAACGTTGAGCGTCCAGCTGGTAGGCCGGGAACTCGGCAATGATCTGATCGCAGGACTCGATGGCCTCGGGAAACTCCCCTCGGGCCATCTGGCTATAGATGTCCTTGAGTATGTATTTCCGGTGCAAGGCCTTGATCAGGCGCCCTTGCAACATCTCGGCGGTAAAGGGCTTGATCAGGTAATCATCCGGGGTCAGCTCGGCCAGGGAAACCACGTTGTGATAGCTACGTTCACTGGTGACGATCATGTACACGGCCGACAGGGGCAGAAGACGGGCGTGGCGTAGTTCTTCCAGCAGCTGCTGGCCATCCCGTCCATCTTCCAGGATGTAGTCGGACAGAATGATGTCGAAGCGGTTGTTGCGGACCTGGCGCAACACTTCGGCGGAAGAGCCTGCCCCATGGACCAGGGTGATGCCCAGATTGGAGAGCATCAGGCGCATGGAATCCCGGGCCGGGGGATGGCGGTCGATAATCAGCACCCGCTGTTTGGGCAGTTCCGTCTGTAGGGTCTGAAGAAGGGCCAGGGATTGATCGTGAGAATTCATGAAGAACATGCAATAAGCGTTTGATTCAGGAAACTACTCGACTTCCTGAAGGGCATCAAGCCCGCATGGAATAGCGCCCGGGCCCGTTTGCTTCATTCCCCGTAAAAACTGTGAATTTTCAGCGCCCTGTCGTAAAATCGCCCTCCCTCTGCCCTGCCCCCGGATTGATGCCGGGGCATCGTTTTTTCCGATCATGATTTATCCCTCCCGGTTTGATGTCATCGTTGTTGGTGGTGGCCACGCAGGTACCGAAGCGGCCCTGGCGGCAGCCCGGGCAGGTGCGCGCACCCTGCTCCTGACCCACAATCTGGAAACCCTGGGGGCCATGAGTTGCAACCCTTCCATTGGGGGCATCGGCAAGGGACATCTGGTCAAGGAAGTGGATGCCCTGGGGGGCGCCATGGCGGCGGCCACCGATGAAGCGGGTATCCAGTTCCGCATTCTCAATGCCTCCAAGGGCC
>QKDJ01000097.1 GCA_003252145.1 Azovibrio restrictus | reverse complement strand
AGCCCACTGGCGTTTTGTTCCATGGACTGGAAGCCAGAGGCACCGGCCTGGGTAGCAGCACAAGCTGCCAAGCCCATGATCAGGGCGTGAATCTTCTTCATGTATTGTCTCAACAGTTGAGGCTATGACCGGCGAATTCTACGCATTTTCCCGGGGCACGTCGCGTTTCTCGCCATCAGTTCCCAAGGCGACGTACGTAAGTGTTGCTTCTGTCACCTTAACCGTCACGGGATGCTGGGGGTGACGCTCAGCGAAAACCTGCACATTCACCGTCATGGAGGTGCGCCCCACATTAATTACCTCAGCATAAAAACTAACCAAGTCACCGGAGGAAACCGGTTGGTGGAACTGGAAGGCATTTACTGCCACGGTGGCCACCCGCCCACAGGAATAGCGCATGGCCTCAACACCTCCGGCCAGGTCCACATGGGCCATGACCCAACCCCCGAAAATATCGCCAAACATGTTTTCTTCCTTGGGCATCGGCCCCAGGCGCAGGACATGTTGCTTCTCGGGAAGGCGGACAGGTTCGTCGATCACGGGGCAAACTCCGTAAAAAACGTGTATTTTCCCGGATTCCGGTGAGTTTTCCTATACACAGTCCTGAACAGGCCAATTCCACCACCGTCACCCATGCGCTCCATCGCTTCCGACCCTACCGCCCCCCCAACCAGTGACCTGGCCTTCTGGCCAACCATCAAGGGGCTGCTGCCCTATCTCTGGACCTACCGTTTCCGGGTGTTCCTGGCCCTGGCCTGTTTGGTGGGAGCAAAGCTCGCGACCGTGGCCGTCCCTGTCATCTTCAAGGGCATTATTGACGATCTGGATCCAGCTCAACTGACGCTGGCCCTACCCGCCCTGCTGCTGCTCCTCTACGGAATCCTGCGTTTTGCCTCCTCCTTGTTTGCTGAGTTGCGGGAAATCATATTTGCCCGGGTCACCCAGCATGCCATCCGCCGTCTGGCCCTACAGGTATTCCAGCATCTGCACGCCCTTTCCCTGCGCTTTCATCTGGAACGGCAGACGGGGGGCATTTCCCGGGATATCGAGCGGGGCAGTCGGGCCATCGCCACCCTGATCAATTACACCCTTTACTCCATCCTGCCGACTCTGGTGGAAATCAGCCTGGTTCTGGGCATTCTCCTGGTTCGCTACGACCCGGTGTTTTGTTTGATCACTCTGGGGTCCCTGGGGGCCTACATCATCTTTACCGTAGGGGTGAGCAATCGCCGTATCCACATCCGACGCCAGGTCAATGAAACGGACTCTGCTGCCAACACTCAGGCCATCGACAGTCTGATCAACTACGAAACGGTCAAGTATTTCAACAACGAGGCCTTTGAGGCCAAACGCTACGACCAGCACCTGGAGCGCTGGGCTGAAGCCGCCACCCGCAGCCAGGTCACCCTTTCAGGTCTGAATCTGGGCCAGCAAGCCGTCATTGCCGTGGGCGTCACCTTGCTCATGTGGCAAGCAGCCTTAAGGGTTACCACCGGGGAAATGAGCGTGGGCGACCTGGTATTGGTCAACGCCTTCCTGATGCAGCTCTATGTTCCCCTCAACTTTCTCGGCTTTGTATATCGGGAAATACGCCAGTCCCTGACTGACATCGAACGGGTATTTCATTTGCTGAAGGAAGGTCAGGAGGTTCAGGACGAACCCACTGCCAGCCCGCTTGGACCAGGCCCTTATACCCTGCACTTTGAACAGGTGCACTTTGCCTACCAAGCCCAGCGCCCCATCCTCAAGGGCCTGGAGTTTCAGGTGCCCGCTGGCCATACGGTGGCCGTAGTTGGCCCCTCCGGTGCAGGCAAGTCCACTCTGGCCCGGCTGTTATTCCGCTTTTACGATGTGGATGCAGGCGTGCTGCGCATCAATGGTCAGGATGTCAGGCAACTGACCCAGGCCAGCCTGCGCCAGGCCATTGGTATCGTTCCCCAGGACACCGTCCTGTTCAACGACACCCTG
Source organism: Azovibrio restrictus (assembly GCA_003252145.1). GTDB lineage: Bacteria > Pseudomonadota > Gammaproteobacteria > Burkholderiales > Rhodocyclaceae > Azovibrio > Azovibrio restrictus_A. The sequence goes on along the minus strand of QKDJ01000097.1, from coordinate 692 downwards.
TTCTACAACATCCAATACGGACGGCCTGACGCCACTCGGGACGAAGTCCTGGCGGCTGCCCATGCCGCCCAGCTGGATGCTTTCGTGGCCCGATTGCCCGATGGTTACGAAACCCGCGTGGGCGAACGGGGCTTGAAGCTTTCCGGCGGCGAAAAACAACGGGTTGCCATCGCCCGGGCACTCCTCAAGAACCCCGGCATTCTGATTTTCGATGAAGCCACCTCCGCTCTGGATACCCGCACGGAGCAAGCCATTCAAATTCAACTGGAGGCTGCGGCCCAAGGCCGGACGACCCTGATCATCGCCCATCGCCTGTCCACCATCCGCCACGCAGACGAAATTCTTGTCCTGGACGACGGCACGATTATCGAACGGGGGAACCATGCCGAACTGCTGGCAAGCCAAGGTGTTTATGCGCAAATGTGGGCCGCTCAACGCCAGGAGGCGCTAAACTGAGCCCCATGCTTTTCCGCGTTCCGCTGCATCATTTTTTCCTGCTCTTACCGGCCGGACGGTGGCTGTTGCCCCTGCTGGCCTTGCTCGTCATCAACGGAGCCACGGGCACTTTTGCCTACCACCTTTACCGCCAAGATCGGGACGACGCCCAATTCCGGTTTTCCATTGACGCCGCCATCGTGACTGTAGAAATTCGCGACAGGCTTCGTCAGCACTCCCAATTCCTCCAAGGGCTG
>QKDJ01000087.1 GCA_003252145.1 Azovibrio restrictus | reverse complement strand
ACGCCCCAGGAGGCCGCCGATTACCTCAAGGGCCGTGGCCAGCTCACGGCTACTTTCTCCTGGCAGGACCTGTGGCATGAGGAACATGCCCGGCAGTTCACGGTCAGCCGCCTCTCCAGGCTGGACATTCTCAAGTCCATGCAGGACGGCATCACCGCATCGGTCAATGGGGACCTCACGCGCCGGGACTGGATCAAGAACGCCAAAGCGTTACTGCAAAAGGAAGGCTGGTGGGGCGAGAAGGAAGTCCTGGACCCGGTAACGGGTGAAACCGTGCTGACCAAGTTCAACCCGGCCCGGCTCACCCTCATTTACGACACCAACACCCGCATGGCCTACAGCGCCGGGCTCTGGCAGCGCATTGAGCGCAACAAGCAAACCCACCCCTACGTCCGCTATATGACCAAGGGGGATGAACGGGTACGGGCCAGCCACCGCCAGTGGCACAACCTGGTGCTGCCCGTGGATCACCCCATCTGGAAAACCATCTGGCCCCCAAACGGCTGGCGCTGCCGCTGCTTGGCCTCCAGCCTTACCCAGCGCGATTACGACAAGGGCTATAGCGAATACCGCCCCCCTTACGAGTACAGCCCGGACGGCACGGTAAAGCGCATTCCCCCGGTGGTGCGTGTGCCGTTCAACAAGACGGCGCCGGACCTCGTCATGCGCGATTGGGTCAATCAACGCACGGGCGAAGTCAGCCGGGTGCCTGTGGGTATAGACCCCGGCTTTGACTACAACCCGGGCATGGCCCGGGATGCCCGCATGCTGCAGGTGGGGCGGGACAAGCTGGCCTCCGCATCACCCCAAGTGCGCCAGGCAGCCATGACCCCGATGGTGGGCAACTTGGTCAGCCCGGATTTTGGGGCCGCCGTTACTGCCGCCTATGAAGCCCTGCCGGTAACGGTTAGAGAAACCCTGGCAGCCGGCGGGTTTGAGGTACAGGTAGTACAGCGGGTTGTGGATGCAGTGCCAGAAATGGTGGGCAAGAGGGTTCCTGGCGCCACTGGGATGACTTACACCTCAGCAGGTGGCCTTACGATCTACGACGCCCGCAAGATCCTGGTGGCCGAGCAGACCCTGGTGGCTGGTGCATGGAAAGACGTCGGCACCATGCTGGGGGAAGGACTGCTGAACCATGAAGTGGGTCACGGCCTGAGCTATCTGCTCAAGTGGGCTGAACATCCAGTAGTTCAGGCCGCCTGGCAGAAGGAATCGGCTGCTCTGGCGGCCTACCTGTCCAAGGTGGAACCCGGCCTTTTCGATGAAATCAAGTACTACGTGCAGCCCTGGCCTCGGGGAATAGTGGAAACCGTGGCCGAGCTGTATGCCTTGCGCCGCACCCAGGGAACCGCTACATATCTGGATGTGGCCGCCGCCTTTCCTCAAACCCGTGCGGCCCTTGAAGCCTTGCTGGATGAAAAGGATCTCTGATGTACGTCGTATGCAGCGCCCACCCTGACCGGGAAGAGGTAATGGTTATGGGGCGCACCGACCCCCCTTACTGTTTTGACTTCAAGAAACCCATCCCGAAGGGTGAAGAGTTCTGCGGCATCCCCTGGGCCGAGCTGCGGGAGCTGGATGGTTTCGAGACCGATCCGGAAACCGGGGTGGTTATTAGCAAGACGCCCCACCAACCCTACACCGGCCCAGACCTTGAAGTGCCCGACTGGCTCAGGAAGAAGCCCACCCCATGAGCCTCACCATATCCGTCAATAGCGAATTCGTTATTGATCGCCTGAACCAGATCGCGAAGAAGGTGGGCGACATGAGCCCGGCTTTCAGTGCAATCGGGCAGGAGCTGGAGAACCGGGTGCGGGGCCGCTTTGAAACCCAGAGTGACCCTAGTGGCAACGCCTGGGCCGCCTGGAAGCCCAGCACGGTAGAGCGTTATCCAGAGAATGGGAACCACCGGGTGCTGGACCGATACGGTGACATGCTGGCAAGCCTCACCCACACTTCAGGAGAAACCTTCGCCACCATCGGTTTCGGTGACCCCAAGGCCGCCTATCATGAATGGGGTACGAAACACATGGAGCGCCGTGGCCTGCTCTTTGATGACCCGGCCACGGGCACCCTGGGTGAAGATGATGAACTGGCTGTGCTGGACATTCTGAGTACGTTCCTGCAGGGTGCCGTTCAGGGATAAAACAACTTCCGTTGCAAATGGGCTTTCTAGCGCTCAATCAGTTTCATCCTAGGCAACCCCATACACAATCCATAACCAAGCCAACCAATGGCCGAGTAACGCGCCAGTAACGGTATGCGTTTTGTTGTCGATCAGTCTGTTTTGCTTTCTAGGGGTTCAAATTCAGCAAGATTGGTGACAAAGCATTTGCATGGGATTTTGTGCTGCATGAAAATATGCGCTCAACATTCTCATGGTGAGGCGCTCGTGAAACGTTTGATTGGTATTGTCCTGGTTTTGGTGATGGCAGGGTTTGCCTACCAGGCTTATGGGCGCTATCAGGACAAGCAGGAACTTGAGTTTGTTGCTGACAAAATGCGGTCCGCTTCAAATCGGGTTATTAACCTAGCCTCTTTCTTCAAAACCCCCGGGGGGGAAACTTACCGCGAAGTGCTGGCCTATGGTGATGACAGCCTTCAGGAAATGAGCGCTGCTGTTCTCGCCATTCAGTCCATAAAAAGCCCGAGAAAACCCGGTATTAC
>QKDJ01000068.1 GCA_003252145.1 Azovibrio restrictus | reverse complement strand
ATGGTCAGAAACACAGTGACAATGCGGACCAGGGCTTGGTGACGCAAAGACTTGTTTTTGACCTGGGGGCTCACAAACGGTACTCCAGCCAGGCTGCCGGTTTTCCAGGCCAGGGGCTGCCAGTGCTGTGCCGACTTGGGGGCAGCCACGCCTGTGCTGCATGCATCATGTTTTCATCCATGCGACGCCCTGCTGGGGCTGCAAGCAGGGCTTAATCGCGGAAATTGTGCATTGACCGGCCATCATATCCCTGAGAGTAAGGCTGCTGTCCTGGTAAAAGGTAGGTTGTTATAGAAGCTTATCTTCTTGTCGGTCTTGATGCCGAGTACCGTCTTGATTCCATGTGTCTCAAGTATTGCAACCAAGTCCGGGAGAGCGAGGCCTGGGAGGTGAGGGGATTGAGTGTGGACGATGTGGCAGCGTGATGCCAACCCCTGCAACGGCGCAACAGCCATGCCATCAATCTGGGCACATCAGATTCCCGACCCTATCCTTATCAAAAAGCATAACGGCAGCCGTGCAATAATATTTAGCCTCTCACACCCGCTCTCTTATCCATGTCCGGCAATTCCATCGGTCATTTGTTTACCGTCACTTCGTTTGGGGAATCCCACGGGCCAGGTATCGGTTGTATCGTCGACGGCTGTCCTCCCGGGTTGGGGCTTACCGAAGCGGATATCCAGCTGGATTTGGACCGACGCAAGCCCGGCACCTCCCGCCATGTGACCCAGCGCCGGGAGTCTGACACGGTGGAGATTCTCAGTGGTGTCTTCGAAGGACGCACCACTGGCACCCCCATCGCCTTGTTGATCCGCAACGAAGACCAGCGTAGCAAGGACTACGGCAATATCGCCGAGACGTTCCGGCCTGGCCATGCGGACTACACCTACACCCAGAAATTCGGTTTTCGCGATTACCGTGGGGGCGGCCGTTCTTCCGCCCGGGAAACGGCCGTCCGGGTGGCGGCGGGGGCCATTGCCAAGAAATGGCTGAATGAGAAATTCGGTACCGTGATACGAGGCTATCTGGCCCAACTCGGCCCCATTGCCGTGGCCTTCAAGTCCTGGGAGGGGGTGAACGAGAACCCCTTCTTCTCTCCCGACCCGGAGGCCATTGCTGCCCTGGAGGCCTACATGGATGAGCTGCGCAAGGAAGGCAACTCCGTGGGGGCACGCATCAATGTGGTGGCTGAGAACGTTCCCGTGGGGCTCGGAGAGCCGGTCTATGACCGTCTGGATGCCGACCTGGCCCATGCCCTGATGAGCATCAATGCGGTCAAGGGGGTGGAAATCGGCGCCGGCTTTGACTGTGTGGCCCAGAAAGGCACGGAGCATCGTGATGAGCTGACCCCCCAGGGTTTCCTTTCCAACCATGCGGGCGGCATTCTGGGAGGCATTTCCACGGGCCAGGACATCACCGCCTCCATCGCCATCAAGCCCACCTCGTCCATCCGCCTTCCCGGGCGCTCCATCAATCTGGCCGGAGAGCCCATCGAAGTAATCACCCATGGCCGTCACGACCCGTGTGTGGGTATCCGTGCCACCCCCATTGCCGAAGCCATGCTGGCTATCGTGCTCATGGACCATGCCTTGCGGCACCGAGCCCAGAACGGGGATGTGGTGGCACCCTTCAAGCCCATTCCCGGCAAGGTTTGAGTCTTTTTAATAAGGAGAACAATCATGCATGTCGATCATCACGATCTGGTCCACGAATTTCCTGAGCACAAGGACGCCATCCACGACAAGAAGATGAATGACGCCCATTTCGCCAAGTTGTTCGACGAATACCACGGCGTTACCAATGAGGTGGAGAAGCTGGAACGGGCCGACATGCCTGTGAATGACGCCTTGGTTGAAGACCTGAAGAAGCAGCGTGTCGCCCTCAAGGACGAGCTCTACCGCATGCTTGTCGCCACTCAGGCCTGAACAGCTGATGCCTGAACGGACAGGGGCCGTCCCCTACTGGCGCCTGTCCGGGTTCTACTTTTTCTATTTCGCCTTCGTTGGTGCCATGGCCCCCTACTGGGGCCTATACCTGCGTTCCCTGGACTTCAACGCCTGGCAGATCGGGGTCCTCATGTCCCTGCTCCAGGTCATGCGCATCTTCGCCCCCAATGTCTGGGGACACATCGCCGACCGTACCGGCAAACGCGTGGCCATCGTGCAGTTGGCGGCCCTCGTCTGTCTGGTGGCCTTCATTGGCGTGTTCTGGGCCACCAGTTTCTGGACTCTGTTTCTGGTGATGAGCCTCATCAGCTTCTTCTGGAGCGCCTCGTTACCCCTTGTCGAGGCCACCACCCTGTCCCATCTCAAGGACCGGACCGAGCGTTACGGGCGCATCCGCCTCTGGGGCTCGGTGGGCTTTATCCTCGTGGTAGTGGGGCTGGGGGCGGCCCTGGACCATTTCCCGGTGAGTCTGGTGTTGTGGGTGGTCTTCGGCCTGCTCATCGGCATCGTGCTGACCGCCCGGGTCATGCCGGAAGCGGAAATGCTGCGGCATGACCATGAGCACACCCCGCTTTGGCAGGTGGTGCGCCGCCCCGAGGTCCTGGCCCTCATCGTCGCTGCCATGCTCATGGCCGCAGCCCATGGCCCTTACTACACGTTTTTCACCATCCATCTGGTGGAGACGGGGTACAGCAAGAGCCTGGCGGGCTGGCTCTGGGCATTGGG
>QKDJ01000291.1 GCA_003252145.1 Azovibrio restrictus | reverse complement strand
GAGTTGCTCCCCTAGCAGGAAAATCTCGTCGGCGTAGCGCAAGGCGGTGCGGCCAGCTTCAGTGGGAATCAATTTGCGGCCTTGCAGGTCGAATAGGGAAGTACCGACCGATTGCTCGAGCTGGGAGAGCTGGGCGCTGATGGTTTGAGGTGTCAGCCCCAGTTGCTCCGCAGCCCGGGCCAGACTGCCGGCCTTGGCCACCATCCAGAAGTAATAGAGATGGCGGTAATTAAGCCGACTTTCGTCAATATTCGGTTTTCTCGAATTCATTTTTCTATTCTCTATGGTTTTTTCGGGGATGGAAAGCCGGTTAAACTGACGGCCTTACTGTAAAAGGAGGTTCACCATGAGCCTGAACGAACGTTCTTACATTTCCGGCCAGGTCCTGAGCCGTAATGGTGCTGCGGTCCTGGGGTCTGAAGCGTCCCGCCGTGTGCTGCGCAACACCTATATGCTGCTGGCCATGACACTGGCTTTCAGTGGCGTGGTGGCTGGCGTCAGTGCTGCCATGAGCCTGCCTCATCCTGGCTTGATCCTGACTCTGGTGGGTTATTTTGGTCTGCTCTTTGCTGTTACCAAGTTCCGTGACAGTGGTGCTGGTGTGGCGCTCGTTTTTGCCCTGACTGGTTTCATGGGCTATACCCTGGGCCCCATCATCAATCACTACCTGAACATGCCTGGTGGCAGTGATATTGTGACCATGGCCCTGGGCGGTACGGCGGTGATCTTCTTCGCCATGTCCGCCATTGCCCTGACCTCCAAACGGGATTTCAGCTTCCTGGGTAGTTTCCTGATGGTGGGCATGATCGTGGCCTTCCTGGCTGGTTTGGCTGCCATCTTCTTCCAGATGCCTGTGCTGTCCCTAGCCGTGTCTGCCGCCTTCGTGCTGCTTATGTCCGGGTTGATTCTGTACGAGACCCAGAACATCCTGCAAGGCGGGGAAACCAACTATGTGATGGCTACCGTGTCTCTCTATGTGAGCCTTTACAACCTCTTCACCAGCTTGCTGCATCTGCTGGGTGCCTTTGGCGGCGATGACTAAGCCAGCGCAGAGTCACAAAAAACGGAACCCATGGGGTTCCGTTTTTTTATGGTCCTTTGTTATGGGGCTGGAGTATCTGGCGGAGGTTCGGGTGCTGGTTGGGCCAGCCCCAGTCGTTCCCCCAGAGCTTCTTCACTCAGATTAAGTAACTGGGCAATGGCTTTCAGGTCGTCGGGTAGAGCCGTATCTTTCCAGCCGTGAGCCAGGTGTCGAGCCAGATTGACAGCCAGCACTACGTTGCGCACCCGGGGATGTTCCGCATGTTCGTCATCAATGAGTTTGAGCAGCAGTTCGGGAAGATTCCAGGCCTTGCATAGGGCGGTCTGGATATCCAGGAGGCGCAGACCCAGGACTTGCTCCTGAGCCTGGACGCTGCGCAACTGGGCATCGTTTTGCTGGAGTTGCCGGATATGCAGGGCCAGTGTGGGGGCAAAGCAATAGAGCAGAATTTCCGACAGGTCGTGCAGTAGGGCGGCCAGGGTGACCTCCTCCACATTGACATCCACCCGCCACATGGCCCATTCGTGGGCATAGTGAGAGGCTTGCTGGGCGCGCCGTATGACCTGCAGGGTTCCCAGTAGGGCCTGGGGGGGACATGTCTTGAGGGTATCCTCAATGGTGCTCAGATCTTCAAAATGTTTGAAGAAGGGTTCGATGCCCAGCATCATCACGGCGCCGGCAATGGTCGTCACGTCGTGGTGCAGGCGTTTTCCGGTCAGGGGCTGGATATAGGCGAGAACCCGGACTGCCATGAGCGGGTCCTGGAGCACGATATGGGCAATATCCTTGCCCGATACCCGGTCCATATTTTCCCGCGCCGTTTCGATCTGGCGTTTGGTATGGCGCAGGACGGGCAGTTCCCGGCCGCTGAAATACAGCACCCAGTCGTCCAGTTCTGGCAAGGGATGGTCGAGCATCACCCGTGTCTCCTTTATCGTTGCTTTTAGGGGCTCGTAATGGCTTCCCTATCTGCGCTGCATGGTAAATGGGAGCCCGTCAAGGAGCAAGGGGCGGCGGGGTTCATGCGATAATCGCCCGCCTGTATCCAGAAGAATGACTCCCATGCGCTACACCATTGTTCCCGTGACGCCCTTCGAGCAGAACTGCACCATTTTCTGGTGTGAAAAAACCAAGCTGGCCGCAGTGGTGGACCCCGGAGGGGATGTGCAGCGCATTCAGGCGGCGCTGGAGGCGGAGGGGCTGACACTGGCTACCATCCTGGTGACTCACGGACACATTGATCATGCAGGTGGTGTAGCGGCCCTGTCGGATGTGCTACCGGTACCGATTCAGGGGCCGGGGGAAGCCGACCGTTTCTGGATCGAGGGCATGCCCCAGCAAAGCCGCATGTTCGGGTTTCCAGCGGTGCGCAGTTTCGAGCCGGATCGCTGGCTCAAGGACGGGGATACCATCAGTTTTGGTGAAGTGGAACTGGAGGTGCTGCACTGCCCCGGCCACACTCCGGGTCATGTGGTGTTCTTCCACCGCCCCAGTGGCCTGTTGCAGGTGGGCGATGTCCTGTTCCAGGGTTCCATCGGGCGCACGGATTTTCCCCAGAGTGACCACGATGCCTTGATCAAGGCCATCACGGAAAAACTCTTCCCGTTGGGCGATCAGGTGGACTTCATTCCCG
>QKDJ01000158.1 GCA_003252145.1 Azovibrio restrictus | reverse complement strand
GTGTTGCACATATTGTTGGAATCACCCACCCAGGCGACGGTCTTGCCCTTGATGGAGCCCCGATGCTCGATGAAGGTGAAGATGTCCGCCATGATCTGGCAGGGGTGGTATTCATTGGACAGCCCATTGATGACGGGGACCCGGGAATTGGCGGCAAAACGTTCGATGATGTCCTGCTCGAAGGTGCGGATCATCACCATGTCGCTCATGCGGGAGATCACCTGGGCCGCATCTTCCACCGGCTCACCTCGGCCCAGCTGGGAATCCCGGGTGTTCAGATAGATGGCAGAACCGCCCAGCTGATGCATGCCAGCTTCGAAAGAGAGACGGGTACGGGTGCTGGCCTTCTCGAAGATCATCACCAGGGTGCGATCAAAGAGGGGGTGATAGGGCTCGTAACGCTTGAACTTGTCCTTGATCCAGCGGGTGCGCTCGAACAGGTAGTCGAACTCCTCCCGGGAGAAGTCCTTGAATTGCAGGAAATGTCTCAGACTCATGGGGCCCCCTTGAGGAAATCGCGCACCAGGGGTGCCAGCTTGGCCACCAGTTCCTGCACGTGGGCTTCGTTGAAGACCAGGGCAGGCAGCAGGCGCACCACCGTATCGTGGGTCACGTTGATCAGCAGACCGGCCGCCAGGGCCTGGGCCACCAGTTCACCGCAAGGCCGATCCAGTTCGACACCGATCATCAGCCCCTTGCCCTTGAAGGCCACCAGGCCAGGCACCCCCTCCAGGGCAGCCGCCAGTTCCTTACGGATCAGGTCGCCCATACGCTCTGCATTGGCCAGCAGCGCTTCTGACTCCATGATCTCGATGGTTTTCAGGGCGGCCGTACAGGCCAGGGGATTACCGCCAAAGGTGGAGCCATGGTTGCCGGGACCAAACAGACCGGCAGCCGGCCCACGGGTCAGACAGGCGCCCACGGGCACGCCGGAACCCAGGCCCTTGGCCAGGGTTGCCACGTCGGGCACGATGCCGGCGTTTTGGTAACCGAACCATTTGCCGGTACGGCCCATGCCGCACTGGACTTCGTCACAGATCATCAGCCACTGGTGCTGATCACAAATCTGGCGCACGCCCTGCAGATACTCGGGGGAGGCCATATTGATGCCCCCCTCGCCCTGAATGGCTTCCAGCATCACCGCCACCACACTGCCCTGGTGTTCGGCGATCTGACGAATGGCCTGCAGATCCCCGTAGGGCACGCGGACAAAACCGGATACCAGAGGCTCGAAGCCTGCCTGGACCTTGCGGTTACCGGTAGCGGACAAGGTCGCCATGGTGCGGCCATGGAAAGCATTTTCCATGACGATAACCACCGGGTTTTCAATGCCGCGTTTATGGCCGTAGAAGCGGGCCAGCTTGATGGCGGCCTCGTTGGCTTCACAACCGGAATTGCAGAAAAACACCTCGTCCATCCCGGAGCGGGCAGCCAGGGCATCAGCCAGGGCTTCCTGCTGGGGAACCTGATACAGGTTGGACACATGGATCAGGCGCCCGGCTTGCTCAGCCAGTGCAGCCACAAAAGCCGGATGGGCATGACCCAGGGTATTTACGGCGATACCAGACAGGGCATCCAGGTAAACCTTGCCCTCGGTATCGGTGAGATGACAGCCTTGACCATGGCTGAAAGCCACGGGCTGGCGCCCATAGTTGTTCATCAGATGCGACATCGGGAATCGCCTCGTATTGGAAAATCGGTGCCCCGAGAAAACAACAATGGCGGCCTTGGCCGCCTTGCTCCCGGAGGGAGGGGAGGGATTTTAAGCCAAAAGGCGTGCCTTGTATATGCCTTACAAGAGCAGGGTTTCTGTTAGAATTCTGACCCAAAATAATAACCACATAGCAAGCCTAACCACGCCAAGGCGACGAGGAACATGAGCGACCCCGAAATTCATACCTTCATCATTGTTGGCCTCACCAAACAGGGAAAGAAATTCCGTCCCAGCGACTGGGCCGACCGACTTTGCGGCGTCATGTCAGCCTTTGGCGCCTCCAAAAAGATGCAGTACTCCCCTTATGTGGGCCCCGGTGACTACAACGGCGAAAAAGCCGTGTTCGTGGATGGACGCCTGAGCGAAATCGAACCCATGGCTTACCGGTTCATTCTCAATTTCGCCCAGGACAACGACCTGCAGATCATCAGCGGCGTCTGCCCCGTAGAGCTTTAACACTTCCTCACGAACGCTGTACCTTCAGCTTTCGGTACAGGGTTGTACGGCTGATCCCCAGCCGGCGTGCTGCTGCCGACATATTGCCTCGCTCCAGTTCCAGAGCCTGGGCTACGGCAGCCTGTGAGACATCCGCCAGACTTCCGCCCTCCCCCAGGGTCCGCTGATAGCCAGGCATTCCACCCTCCAGCTGCTGCAAGGCCTCTTCCAGATCATCGGGAATCTGGTCCCAGGAAATTTCCATCTCGCCCTCATCCAGCAAGGCGACCGCCGTTCGCAGACCATTGGCCAATTGCCGCATATTGCCGGGCCAGTGATAGGCCGAAAAGGCACTCATCAATTCCGCACTCAGACACAGATTTCGCTCCGGAGCCAGTTGATGGAGCATGCTGTTCACCACATGCGCCAGATCCTGACGTTCCCGCAAGGAAGGCAAGTTGAGGGTGAGTCCGTTGATGCGGTAGTAAAGATCGGCACGGAAGCGCCCTGCTTCGGAGTCTTCCCGCAGGGGAC
>QKDJ01000063.1 GCA_003252145.1 Azovibrio restrictus | reverse complement strand
AAGCTGGGTCAGTGCACCTTGAAGTAGGACACCAGGCGACCCAGTTCGATGGCCAATTCTTCCAGCTGGTGGGCTGCGGCCGCATTGTTCTTCATGGTGGCGTTGGTTTCCTCGGACATGCTGGCGATGTGTTCCACATGCCGGGCAATGTCGTTGGCGGTGGTGGCCTGCTCCCGGGTAGCCAGGGCCACGTCCTTGACCTGGGACAAGGATTGCAGGGCCTGACCATGGATGTTTTCCAGCATCTTGCGGGCGGCCTCGGCCAGTTCCATCCCCTTGTCCACTTGGGGCATGGTGGTTTCCATGGCACTGACGGCGGACTGGGTTTCGCTTTGGATTGCGGCGATCATGGCGCTGATTTCCCCGGTGGCCTGGGTGGTCCGTTCCGCCAGCTTGCGGACTTCATCAGCCACCACGGCAAAGCCGCGGCCCTGTTCGCCAGCCCGGGCTGCTTCGATGGCTGCATTCAGGGCCAGCAGGTTGGTTTGGTCGGCAATGTCACGGATGACGTTGGCGATACCGCCGATTTCCATGGATTTCTGCATCAGCAGCTGAATCTGTTCGGCAGAGGCAGAGACCGTGGTGGAAATCTTGGCAATGGCTTCGCCTGCATCACCCACCAGCTTGGCGCCGTGTTCCGCATGCTGGGCCGTGGCTTCCGAGTTGCCTTCCGTCTGGGTGGCGATTTCGGAGACCTCGTTGATGCTCACGGTCATTTCTTCCACGGAGGCCGCGGTAGCCGCCGTGGACTGGGCCTGTTCGTGAGAGGCGGTACTGGTTTCCGTGGCTGCGGTGGAGACATGCTCCGCATTCTGGGACAGGGTGTCAGCCATGCTGTTGATCTGGGTGAACATCTCGGCCAGCTTTTGCTGCATGCGCGCCATGGCGTGTAGGAGGCTGTCGGAGTTGTGAGAAGCCGTCCGAACCTCTGTGGTCAGATCCCCTTCGGCAATACGGGTCACCACATCCACGGCGTAGGTGGGCTCGCCGCCCAACTGGTTCAGGATGCTGCGATTGATCATGAAGGAGATGCTGGCCATGACAGCCAGAATGAATGCAATCATGCCGCCCAAGAGTGTGGCCTGCTTGTAGAAGGCAGCATCCACGTCATCCAGGTAAATGCCGGTGCCGTAAATCCATTCCCAGGGGCCGAAATAGGCTACGTAGGAAATCTTGGGGAGCGGTGCCGTGGCGCCCGGCTTGGGCCAGACGTAGTCTACAAAGCCACCCTTGGGGTCAGCCTGTACGGTCTTGCGGAATTCCTGGAACAGGTACTTGCCGTTGGGGTCCTTGAGATCGGTGGCGTTGGTGCCCTCCCGTTCGGGAGCCGGAGGCATGACCTGATAGACCAGGTCTTTGTTGAGCACAAAGAGGTATTCCTTGCCTTCATAGCGGGTGGTCCGGATCATTTCCTTGGCCAGGCGCTGGGCTTCCTCGCTGCTGATGGTGCCAGCCTGGACCTGCTTTTCCAGCCCTGCAAGCATGCCACCCGTGGCGGCGATGATGGACTCCACCTTCTGGTAGCGGTCTTCCAGCATGGCGCTGCGGATGTGGTAGAGCGATACGCCACCCAACAGAATAAGGCCCACAAAAACCACGCTGGAAAAAATCCAGAGTCGAGCATTGACGGTAAATCTATCAAGCTTCATGACTGCTCCCTGCAAAGATAGTTATTACTTTTTACATAACTTTAACTACGGCTAATGCTGGAGGATAAACCAAATCCCGGGCATTCAGTGCGGGTTTTTGCTGAGAGAGGAAAGTCAGGCTGCGGCCCGGCGCAGGCGGTCCTGAACAGCCGCCCAGGCGGGGGTGTTGGGAGTGTTTTCGATCACGATCAAGTCCAGCTGGCGGTGGTCCATGTCCCGTAGTGCATCGTAGAGATCGTGAGCGTACCCTGTCGGATCGGAAGGCAGCATGCGCCACTGGTGGGGCATGCCTGCCTGGGCGGGCTGGTTGCAGGCCAGCACCCCGCAACGGGTGCCTGCATGGCGTTGCAGTGTGAGGAAATCCAGCAGGCGCTCCGGGGCCAGCAGGCGTACCGGGGTGACCGGAGCGTAGTGGGATTCCAGGGAGCCGGATACTCGGGGAGCACCCTGGCTCTGGTGGATGGCGGGGAGGTCGCCCAGGACTTCGGCAAGTAATTGCGGTCCGATATGACCGGGGCGCAGGACTTCAGGGCGGTCCCGGGACAGGTCGATGATGGTGGATTCGATGCCGACTTGGCAGGGGCCCCCATCCAGGATCAGGGAAATCTTGTCCCCCAGTTCTTCCTGCACATGAGCCGCCGTGGTGGGGCTGATGCGTCCGAAGCGGTTGGCCGAGGGGGCAGCGATACCACCCCGAGGATTGACGCGGGCAAAGGCCTGGAGCAGTTCCAGGGCCACCGGGTGGCCGGGGACTCGTAGACCCACCGTGTCCTGGCCGCCGGTCACGGCGTCGGGAACCCAGTCCTGCTTCTTCAAGATCATGGTCAAGGGGCCGGGCCAGAACATTTCTGCCAGGTCCCAGGCCCCTTGGGGAATGTCTCTTGCCCACTGTTCCAACCCGGCATCGCCGGGCAGGTGCACGATCAGCGGATGGTCGGCAGGGCGCCCTTTGGCGGCAAAAATCTTGGCTACAGCTGTTGGATTGGCGGCATCGGCCCCCAGGCCGTAAACCGTTTCCGTGGGCAGGGCCACCAGCTCACCAGCCTGGAGCAGGGCAACGGCCCGATCCAGCAGGGCAGGGTCCAGGGACATCTCAGTCAGCGATGCCGATGGCTTTACGAGCTGCCAGGGCGGTGGCCAGTACCGTGTCGAGCTGTTCGCCCACCACGGTGAAGTGGCCCATCTTGCGGCCCGGGCGGGCGTGGTGCTTGCCGTACAGATGCAGTTTCAGGTTGGGAATGGCGTAGAGCTGGTTCCAGTCCGGTTCCCGGTATTGGCCATGGGCGTGGCCCCCTTCGTACCAGAGTTCGCCCAGCAGATTCACCATCACCGAAGCCGAGTGAGCCCGGGCCTCACCCAGGGGCAGGCCGCACAGGGCGCGCACCTGCTGTTCGTACTGGCTGTTGATGCAGGCGTCGATGGTGTAGTGGCCGCTGTTGTGGGGCCGGGGCGCCATCTCATTAACGTAGAGCTGACCCTTGCTGACGAAGAACTCCACGGCCAGGGTGCCGATGTAGCCCAGTTTCTCGGCGATGCGTTCGGCAATTTCCTGGGCGTTGTCGGCCAGGCAGGCGGAGGCCCGGGCGGGCACGATGGACACGTCCAGGATGCCCCGGGTGTGCTGGTTTTCCGCGGTGGGGAAGCATTTCACTCGGCCCTGTTCATCTCGGGCCAGGACCACGGAGACTTCGTAATCCAGGGAGAGCTTTTGTTCCAGGACGCAGTGTTCGCCCTTGAAGGTGCGGAAAGCGGTCAGGGCTTCGTCGCGGTTGTTGACCACGGCCTGACCCTTGCCGTCGTAACCGAAGCGGGCCACTTTGAGGATGCCCGGGAACAGACCTGCATTGGCCGCTTCCAGGTCCGCCTCTGTAGTGACGGGGATGAAGTGCCCATGGGGCAGACCGTTGTCCCGCAGGAAGGTCTTTTCCACGATGCGGTTCTGGCAGACAGACACCGCCTCGGCCGAGGGGCGCACAGGAATGAACTTGGCCAGGTAAGCCAGGGTGGTGGCGGGGACGTTTTCAAACTCGGTGGTGATGGCGGCGCAATTGGCTGCCAGTTCGTCCAGGGCGGCGAAGTCCTCGTAGGCGGCGCACAGGTGCCGGTCGGCGATCAGGCCGGCAGGGCTGTTGGCATCCGGGTCCAGGACCCAGACCTTGTAGCCCATCTCGTGGGCGGCAGCGACGAAGAAGCGGCCCAGTTGGCCGCCGCCCAGCATGCCCAGGGTGGCAGGGGGCAGGATCACGGACGGGCTGCTCATGGACATCACACCTCAGGGAGTTTCATGGCCAGGACCTTTTCGGTCTGGGCCTGACGGAATTTCTGCAGCTTGGCTGCCAGTTCAGTATCTTCATTGGCCAGCATGGCCACGGCAAACAGGGCGGCATTGGCGGCCCCGGCTTCGCCGATGGCAAAGGTGGCCACGGGGATGCCCTTGGGCATCTGCACGATGGAGTGCAGGGAATCCACGCCGGAGAGGGCCTTGGACTGCACGGGCACACCCAGGACCGGTACCGTGGTCTTGGCGGCCAGCATGCCGGGCAGGTGGGCGGCACCGCCAGCGCCGGCGATGATGGCCTTCAGGCCCCGCTCGCTGGCCATGGCAGCATAATCAAAAAGCAGGTCCGGCGTGCGGTGGGCGGAAACCACTTTGGCTTCGAAGGGCACACCGAAATCCTTGAGGATCACGGCGGCAGCCTGCATGGTGGGCCAGTCGGAGTCGGAGCCCATGACGACGCCGATCAGGGGATGATGATTGCTCACAGACCAGCCTCTCTTTCAGCGGCTTCAATGGTGTTGGCCAGCAGCATGGTGATGGTCATGGGGCCCACGCCACCGGGGACGGGCGTGATCTGGGCGGCCACTTCCTTGCAGCCTTCAAAATCCACGTCGCCGCAGAGTTTGCCGCCCTGGTCGGCAGGCAGACGGTTGATGCCCACGTCGATGACCACGGCACCGGGCTTGATCATGTCAGCGGTCACAAACTTGGGCTTGCCCACAGCGGCCACGACGATGTCGGCGCGCCGGGTGTGGAAATTCAGATCCTTGGTGCGGGAATGGCAGACAGTCACGGTAGCGCCCGCATTGATGAGCAGCAGGGCCATGGGCTTGCCGACGATGTTGGAGCGACCGATCACCACGGCTTCCTTGCCGGTCAGGTCCACATCGCCCTTTTCGAACATTTTCATGACGCCGTAGGGAGTGCAGGGGATGAAACGGGGATTGCCCTGGGCCAGGGCGCCCACGTTCTCAGCGTGGAAACCATCCACGTCCTTGGCGGCGGAAATGGCTTCAAGAACGGCTTCTTCGTCGAAATGCTTGGGCAGGGGCAGTTGCACCAGGATGCCGTGCACCTTGGGGTCGGCGTTCAGCTCGGCGATCTTGTCCATGACCACAGATTGGGCTACATCCACGGGGTAGACCAGCTTCTCGGAATACATGCCCACGGTTTCACAGGCATTCACCTTGTTGCGCACGTAGACTTGGGAGGCCGGGTCTTCACCCACCAGAATCACCACCAGCCCGGGCTTGTGGCCCTTGCCAGCCAGGGTGGCTACCCGTTCCTTGAAACTGGCGCGCAGTTCCTGGGCCAGGGCGTTGCCATCGAGAATTTGTGCCGTCATTCGTTCGATCCGCAAAAAAAGAAAACGGGAAAGGCTGACCCTTTCCCTTTGAAGGGCAAGGATTTTATCAGATTCATGGTCGCTTCCGTAGTCTCCATGTGAAGGCGCTATGGGTCATGTGGTGCTTGAATTCCAGCGAGCCTTGGCGGATAAAAAAACTAAATGACCTTTGTGGCTAGGTGGACTGGATTTGCGTGATAGTGCGCGGTATATTATTCCGTTATACAAAAGCCGTTTTCGCAATACGAAAAATAATCAGCTTAGACGCTGGGATGGCTTGGTATTAAGCTAGGCGTTGTGGCCCAAGAGGCAGGCAACGAAGACCAACCGGCCGCCTTAATACAAACCTGCGCGGCCAAGACCGCAGTGGAAGGAGACAAAACATGGCTCAACTGCCAGTGATTCCCAATCTCGTGGACAAAGATCCTCAGGAAACCCAGGAATGGGTGGATGCCCTGGAGGCTGTCATTGAAAAGGAAGGGGCCGACCGGGCTCATTACCTGATCGAGGCCGTCATTTCCGAAGCCCGTGAGAAGGGCGCTGAAATTCCCTACAGCGCCAACACCGAATACATCAACACCATCCCTGCGGATAAACAACCCAAGTACCCCGGCGATCCGGATATGGAGATCAAGATCCACTCCTATCTGCGCTGGAACGCCATGGCCATGGTGGTACGTGCCAACAAGCACACCAACGTGGGTGGTCACATTGCCTCTTATGCTTCTGCCGCTGCCCTCTACGATGTGGGCTTTGCCCATTTCTGGCACGCCCCTTCCGCCGACCACGATGGGGACCTGATCTTCTTCCAGGGCCATTCCGTGCCCGGCGTTTATGCCCGCGCTTTCATGCTGGGCCGTCTGACGGAAGACCAGATGGACAACTTCCGCCAGGAAACCGGTGGCAAGGGTATCTCCTCCTATCCCCACCCCTGGCTGATGCCCGATTTCTGGCAGTTCCCCACCGTCTCCATGGGCCTGGGCCCCATCCAGGCCATCTACCAGGCCCGTTTCATGAAGTACCTGGCTTCCCGTGGCCTGATCGATGCCGCCAAGGCCGAGCAGCGCAAGGTCTGGGCTTTCCTGGGCGACGGTGAAACTGACGAAGTGGAATCCCTGGGCGCCATCGGTATGGCTGGCCGGGAAAAGCTCGACAACCTGGTGTTCGTCATCAATTGCAACCTGCAGCGTCTGGATGGTCCCGTGCGTGGCAACGGCAAGATCATTCAGGAACTGGAAGGCGAATTCCGCGGTGCCGGCTGGAACGTCATCAAGCTGATCTGGGGCACCCATTGGGACGCCCTGTTTGCCCGGGACAAGAAGGGCATCCTGAAGAAGCGCATGATGGAATGCGTGGACGGCGAATATCAGACCTTCAAGGCCAAGAACGGTGCCTACGTACGCGAGCACTTCTTCAATACGCCCGAATTGAAGGAACTGGTGGCCGACTGGACCGACGACGATATCTGGCAACTGAATCGCGGTGGTCACGACATCTTCAAGATCTTCTCCGCCTACGATGCCGCCATCAAGCACAAGGGTGCTCCCACCCTGATCCTGGCCAAGACCATCAAGGGCTTCGGCATGGGTAATGCCGGCGAAGCCATGAACATCTCCCACCAGCAGAAAAAGCTGGATACGGATTCCGTGCGTCGTTTCCGGGATCGTTTCGATCTGCCCGTGCCCGACGATCAGCTCGACAAGCTGCCCTACCTGACCTTCCCCGCGGATTCCGCCGAGCAAAAGTACATGCAGGCCCGCCGGGCAGACCTGGGTGGTTACCTGCCCCAGCGCCGTCGCAAGGCCGAGCCCCTGACCGTACCCGCTCTGGCCACCTTTGACGCCCTGTTGAAGGCCTCCGGCGAAGGTCGCGAGCTGTCCACCACCATGGCCATCGTGCGCATCATGAACATGCTGCTGAAGGACAAGGCCGTGGGCAAGCACGTGGTGCCCATCGTTCCCGATGAGTCTCGCACCTTCGGTATGGAAGGCATGTTCCGCCAGTACGGCATCTGGAACCAGCAAGGCCAGAACTATGTGCCGGAAGACCATGACCAGCTCATGTTCTACAAGGAATCCACCACAGGTCAGGTGTTGCAGGAAGGCATCAACGAAGCCGGCGCCATGAGCGACTGGATCGCTGCTGCCACCGCCTATTCCGTCCATGGCGTGCAGACCATTCCCTTCTACATCTGCTACTCCATGTTCGGCCTGCAGCGCACCCTGGACCTGTGCTGGGCAGCAGCCGACCAACGGGCTCGCGGCTTCCTGATCGGCGGTACCGCCGGTCGCACTACCCTGAATGGTGAAGGTCTGCAGCACGAGGACGGCCACAGCCTGATCCTCTCCAACCTGATCCCCAACTGCGTGTCCTACGACCCCACCTTCCAGTACGAAGTGGCCGTGATCGTCCAGGACGGCCTGCGCCGCATGAACCAGGAGCAGGAAGACGTCTACTACTACCTGACCGTGATGAACGAGAACTACGAGCACCCGGAAATGCCGGTGGGTGCCGAGGCCGACATCATCAAGGGGATGTACCAGTTCAAGAAGGGCGTGGCCTCCGATGGTCCACGTGTCCAGTTGCTGGGTTCCGGCACCATCTTCCGGGAAGTCATCGCTGCTGCTGACCTGCTGAAGAAGGACTGGGGCGTGGAATCCGACCTGTGGGGCTGCCCCGGCTTCAACGAACTGGCCCGGGATGGTCAGGACGCCAGCCGCTGGAACCTGCTGCACCCCCTGGAAACCCCTCGTCTGTCCCACGTGGAAAAGTGCTTGGGCGACACCCGTGGTCCGGTCATCGCCTCCACCGACTACATCCGTCTCTACGCCGAGCAGATTCGTCCCTACATCAACCGTCGCTATGTGACCCTGGGTACCGATGGCTTCGGCCGCTCCGACACCCGGGAAGCCCTGCGCAACTTCTTCGAAGTGGATCGCCATTGGGTCACCGTGGCCGCCCTCAAGGCCCTGGCCGACGATGGTGCCATTGCTCGCGAGAAAGTGGCCGAGGCCATCGCCAAGTACGGTCTGGATGTGAACAAGCCCAACCCCATGACGGTTTGAGGGAGAGACGACAATGAGCCAACTGATTGAAGTAAAAGTCCCGGATATCGGCGATTTCGACGCAGTGCCCATCATCGACCTGTTCGTGAAAGTGGGCGATACCATCAAGGTGGATGACGCCATCTGCACCCTGGAATCCGACAAGGCCACCATGGACGTGCCCTCGTCCGCCGCCGGCGTGGTCAAGGAAATTCTCGTGGGCCTGGGCGACAAGGTTGCCGAAGGTGCCGTGCTGATCAAGGTGGAAGCCGCTGGTGCTGCTGCCCCGGCCCCCGTTGCGGCACCCGCCGCTGCCGGTCCCATCGAAGTGAAAGTGCCCGATATCGGCGATTTCGACGCCGTGCCGGTGATCGAAATCTTCGTGAAGCCCGGCGACACCGTGAAGGTGGACGACGCCCTGGTGACTCTGGAATCCGATAAGGCCACCATGGATGTGCCCTCTTCCGCTGCTGGTGTGGTGAAGGAAGTGAAGGTCAAGCTGGGTGACAAGGTGTCCGAAGGCGCCGTGATCGTGGTGCTGGAAGGCGGCGCGGCTGCTGTTGCCGCACCGGTGGCTGCGGCTGCACCTGCTGCAGCCCCGGCAGCCGTCAGTGCTCCCGCTGCGCCCGTGGTCACTGCCACGCCCGCCAGCCTGCCCCCCGTGCCGCCCCTGGGCAGCAAGGTCCATGCTTCTCCCTCGGTGCGCGCCTACGCCCGGGAGCTGGGCGCCGATCTGAACAAGGTCAAGGCCACTGGCCCCAACGGCCGCATCCTCAAGGAAGACGTGACCGCCTTCGTCAAGGGTGTGCTCAGCTCTCCCGCAGCCGCTGCTCCGGCGGCCGGTGCTTCTCTGGGTGGCGGTCTGGATCTGCTGCCCTGGCCCAAGGTGGATTTCTCCAAGTTCGGCGAAATCGAAGTGCAGCCCCTGTCCCGGATCAAGAAGATTTCCGGCCAGAACCTGTCCCGCAACTGGGTGATGATCCCCGCCGTGACCTATCACGAAGATGCGGACATCACCGATCTGGAAGCCTTCCGGGTCCTGCTCAACAAGGAAAACGAAAAGGGTGGTGGCGCCAAGCTGACCATGCTGGCTTTCCTGGTCAAGGCCTGCGTCAAGGCCATGCAGAAGTATCCCGAGTTCAACAGCTCCTTGGATGGGGACAATCTGGTGCTGAAGAAGTACTTCAACATCGGCTTCGCCGCCGACACCCCCAACGGTCTGGTGGTGCCCGTGATCAAGAATGCCGACAAGAAGTCCGTGTTCGAGATCGCCCAGGAATCCGGTGACCTGGCCAAGCAGGCCCGGGATGGCAAGCTCAAGCCCGCCGACATGCAGGGTGCCTGCTTCACCATTTCCAGCCTGGGCGGTATCGGTGGTACCTACTTCGCTCCCATCGTCAATGCGCCGGAAGTGGCCATTCTCGGGGTGAACAAGTCCGCCATGAAGCCCACCTGGGATGGCAAGCAATTCGTGCCGCGCCTGACCCTGCCCCTGTCCCTGACCGCTGACCACCGGGTCATCGACGGGGCCCTGGCTACCCGCTTCAATGTGTACGTGGCCCAACTGCTGGCGGACTTCCGCCGCGTGGCCCTGTAACCGGGAAGGAGATCATCATGAGTCTCGTGGAAGTCAAAGTCCCGGATATCGGCGATTTCGATGCGGTGCCCATCATCGACCTGTTCGTGAAGGTGGGCGACACCATTGCCGTGGATGACGCCATCTGCACCCTGGAATCCGACAAGGCCACCATGGATGTGCCCTCATCCGCTGCGGGTGTGGTCAAGGAAGTGCTGGTCAAGCTGGGTGACAAGGTGGCCGAAGGCGCCCTGCTGATCAAGGTGGAAGCCGGTGCCTCGGTGGCCGCTGCTGCTC
>QKDJ01000352.1 GCA_003252145.1 Azovibrio restrictus | reverse complement strand
TTCGTACAGGCTGAGGGGGTTGTCCTCTCGGCTGGAGTGGGCGAAGGTCTTGATGACGTCCGTATCCGGGTCATACAGGGCTACTGCGATGCGATCCAGCCAGGGGAGGGTTTCCCGCAGATAGCAATGCATGAATTCCAGTCGTTCCTGGAAGGGGCGCTCATCTCCAAGAGACGCCAGTCGGTCCATGTGCCCAAACCAACTAGCCTGAGCTAGCTCATCAACCCTCACCTTAGTCTCCTGCTTTGTGCTTTCGTCATGACTGAATCATGCCATGCAAGACAGTTTTTTTGGAGTGTCCAGAGAGCGTTGCTGGAGGTAGGCCAGGGATCAGCGATCCCAGATGATGTCGCCGCAGAGCACCCGTGTTTCGCCATGGATCTTGAAACTGGCAGACAGGGTCACACAAAGCTGGGCACTGGAAACTGACAGGTAAGGGCGGGTGACCTGTACCTTGCCGAAATTTTCCAGGGCGCGGCGGAAATAGGGGCGGCGAGCCCAGCGGGCACTGCTGACATCGGCCAGGGGGGCAAAGCGGATGTCGCAGGCAGGGTGGACCTGGGCATAGAGATTGGTGCCAATCTGCTGGCCCGAGGCATCCAGGACGTAGCAGAAGTCAGCCTGGGGCAGGTCCAAAAAGGAGGTGCAGGCTTCTTCCAGATTGCGACCGGCAGAAAGCAGGACCGAGGCATAGCCGATGGCGTTGATGTAAGGAGCAACGGCTTCCTGGTAGCTCAGTTTTTCATGGCGCCACATGTGGCCAAAATCACCCCACAGGGCGTCGATGGTGGGGACCCCCTCACCATGACCAATCAGTTTGGGCGCCGGGCGGCCAAAGTAGTAGCCCTGCACAAAGTCCACGTCGGCTTCCAGGGCAATATAGGCCTCTTCGGAGGTTTCTATGCCCTCCACCAGAACCATGGCGCCGGCTTCATGGAGCAACTGCACCATCTGAGCCATGAAACGGCGAAGCTTGCTGTCTGCTGCCGCGGAGACAATGATGGAGCGGTCCAGCTTGACGATTTCCGGCTTCAGGCGCCAGACCCGGTCAAAGTTGGAGTGGCCCGCACCAAAGTCGTCCAGGGCGATAAGGCAACCCATATCCCGGAAGTAGGCCACCGCTTCCTGCAACAACTGGATGTCCTGAACCGCATCCTCCAGCACTTCGATCACGATGCGATGGGCAGAAACACCGGCTCGCTCACAGGCCTGTCTCAGGAACGACTGTCCCTGGTAGCCCCTGGCCCGGAGGAAAACTTCCGCGTTCATGTTGAGGAACAGCCAACCGGGTGTTTGATCCGGATGCATGCGAGCAAAGTTGGATAAGTGCAGGATGCGACACATGCGGTCCAGTTCCAGCAATTGCTCGAAATTGTGGCTGGCGCCGCTGATCACCTCCAGGGGCGAAATGTTCCAGCCCGCATCATTTTTTGCCCGCATCAGGGCCTCATGACCCACCAGGCGACGGTGGGAGAGGCTGAAGATAGGCTGGAAGTGGGAACTCAGGGTAATGGGCCCCAGGCGCGGGTTGTGCGCCAGCCAGCCTTCCGGCGTCTCTTCCAGGCAGGCGCTCAGGGTTTCAAAGGAGGAGGGGGAATGAGTCGAGGCGGACAAGGGGGTATGATTCCGAGGAATCCTATTCACAAGCGTTTAATTGTATATGAAGAAAGAAATAACACCCTATGAGGCGATTGGCGGTGAGGTGGTGGTGGGGCGTCTGGTGGACCGCTTCTATCATCTGATGGATACGGTCCCTCAATTTGCCGGCATCCGCGCCATGCATCCGGAAAGCCTGCAGGGGGCGCGAGACAAGCTGTTCATGTTCCTTTCCGGCTGGTTTGGCGGCCCTGATCTGTTCGTGGAAAAGTATGGTCACCCCATGCTGCGGGCCCGGCATTTGCCCTTTGCCATCGGCACTTCGGAGCGGGACCAGTGGGTCGCCTGCATGGTGTTGGCCATGGAAGATGTGGGTGTGGACGAGGGCTTGCGCAAGAAGTTGCTGGAGAATTTCTTCAATACCGCCGACTTCATGCGCAACAAACCGGACTGATTTTTCGGTTTTCTTGTTGCAATGCAGCAGCTAAGGCCCGGATTTTGTTAGAATCCGGGCTTTTGAATTTTTGGCAGCCCTTCATGTCCACCCGCCCCATCCGTAACATCGCCATCATCGCCCACGTTGACCACGGTAAAACCACCCTGGTTGACCAACTCCTGCGCCAGTCCGGCACCTTTGCAGCCCACCAGCAGGTGGCCGAGCGGGTGATGGACTCCAACGATCTGGAAAAGGAACGGGGCATCACCATTCTCGCCAAGAACACCTCCGTGGATTACGAAGGTATTCACATCAACATCGTGGACACCCCGGGACACGCGGACTTCGGTGGTGAAGTGGAACGGGTGCTGGGTATGGTGGATGGCGTGGTGCTGCTGGTGGATGCCGTGGAAGGCCCCATGCCCCAGACCCGCTTCGTGACCAAGAAGGCTCTGGGCCTGGGTCTGCGTCCCATCGTGCTGGTGAACAAGGTGGACCGGGACGGTGCCGATCCCGACAACGCCGTGAACCTGACTTTCGACCTGTTCGACAAGCTGGGTGCCACCGACGAACAGATGGACTTCCCTATTGTGTACGCCTCCGGCCTAAACGGCTGGGCTGCCATGGAACTGGACGCACCTCGCGAAGACATGCGTCCC